>JANXME010000239.1 GCA_025354785.1 Actinomycetes bacterium
CAGAAGGAAGATCTATCCCAGTTTTTAACCCAATTTGAAATCCCCGTGCGGAAGAGAAGAAATAATCCTTGGCATTTGATTTTGGAAATAATCCGCCGTCCCGCAACCATTCATCGTATGCAATCTTGTACCAAATGGTGTCGCAGGAGATTGCAATTGCCTGCTTCATTGTTATCGTGCCCTGAGGTCGACTCTCAAAGTTTTGGAAGTCTATATTTCCAATCTTGACACTGGCCGGACAAGAGTAAGTTGCGCTGAGGTTATAGCCCGCATTTGCCGCCGCCACCAGTGAAACGACTTTGAAAGTTGACGCGGGCGCAAATAGCCCTTGCAAGGCCCGCGACAGCGCCGGAACTCCTGTTTCGTCGCTGAAAAGATCTTTTGATTGCTGAACTGTCAGGCCCTTCTCCCAAATGTTGGGGTCGTAAGTCGGATATGAGGCAATAGATAAAATTCTTCCAGTTTTAACATCCATAACGACCGCAGCCCCTGAATCGGCACGATATCCGTTGGCTCGACCTCGCTTGATCGCATCTGCCAATGCGCTCTCCGTTGCAGATTGCAAACGCACATCTAAACTCGTAACCAGATGGTCACCAGGGATGGCAGGAATTACTTGGGCTTCACTAGTTACTGCCTCTTTGCGATCAACAATTACCGTACGAACTCCAGGTTTGCCGCGCAGAAAAGAATCATATTGATATTCAAGTCCTGCCTTTCCAATCGACTCGCTGCGATAATAGCGAACACCGTTTAGTGAAGTCAGATCGGATTCCGTAAGTGGGCCAACATATCCGAGCAAGTGCGCCGCATTTACATGGCGAGCGCCTGGATAATTTCGCACTGAGACGGGAGCGGCATCGATGCCTGGGAATTGGTCTGCGCGCTCCACAATTTGCAAAGCCTTCACCGGATCGGCATCTTTGGTTATTGGAATGGGTTGATACCGTGTCCCTGTCCAGCATCCAGCTTGCACGCTCTTTGGTCTTTCTCCACATAGACGAGTGCGTAGAAATACTTCTGAATATTTATAACCCAAAAGTTTCGCAGTTTTCCTAAGCACAGCGACGCCCTTGTCTGCTTGGCGATCCAGAATGCTCCGATCTGCAGTAACGGCAAGCCCAACTCTATTTAGAGCCAGTGGCACTCCGGAGGAATCGACGATCAAGCCACGCGTGGCCGGAGTAATAATGTCTCGGCTTTGAATACTTAACGCCGCATCTTTGTACTTTGATCCCGCTCCAATTTGGAGGTAAAAGAGCCGACCCATAAGTGCTGCCATCAAAGAGATGATCAGAACTTGGAATACCAGCAGGCTAAGCCGCGATTTCTCGTTCATACCAATTCACGTGATTCAAATACGGCCGCGTGCAGACGGGAGGCGATCGGTAGAACGAAGGGGGCAATGGCCAAGGTCCAGAGCCCATTGCCAAGAATAGTTTTAGTGGCTTGCCAGGCGCTCCCTAACTCTGATCCCAATAAAAGATTTAGCAACAAGTAGGCCGTGAGAGCAGCCATAACTGCCATCGACACGGTAATTACTAAACCGAGGGGATTGATTCTTAGGCTGTCATCGCCGTAACGCAAAAATGCGATACCAAATCCCATTGCCACCAAAATTAGCGTCCACTCTCCAACTGGACCACTAGCCGAAGGAGAGAGGTCCATAAGAAAGCCGGCAAAGAAACCCGATATTGCTCCTATTTCAGGGGCGCTAAATGCCGCCCAAGATAGAGCAAATATTAGAAAGATCGAAAATCCGCCAAGTGGCAGATGAAGTTGATCAACCGTGGCTAGTTGCAGCGAAAAAACTGCAACGAAAATCAGCCCCATTAAGAAGGTGTATCTACTCCACATGTCGCTAATTCTTTTTGATTAAGGGAGAAGGACTTGGGCTAGAAGTAGCCGAATCACTTGGACCAGGAGTTATGAAAACTGTAACAGTGGGAGTCGGAATTGGAGTTGGTGGCGGTGGAACCAAAATATCCCGAGGATCGGAAATCGGAGGTTTCACAACGACTGCCA
>JANXME010000243.1 GCA_025354785.1 Actinomycetes bacterium
CGGCGGTTGGGGGTTCAAGTCCCTCCTGCCCTGCCATATTGGAGAACGCTCGCGAAAGCGTGCGCGAAATGAAGGCTCACGAGAGTGAACCGTTAGCGAAAGGAAGGCTCATGATGACGGATGCGGTTGCGTCCCCCGAGGAGAAGAAACTTGGTCTCATCGGGCGCATTGGCCTGTTCTATCGCCAAGTTATCAACGAACTTCGTAAAGTTGTTTGGCCAACGCGCAAGCAGTTGTCCACTTACACCGCCGTGGTCTTGGTTTTCGTAACCTTCATCATCGCAGTTGTATCACTTCTCGATCTGGTTCTAACCAAGATCGTCTTTTTGGTGTTTGGATAAGGAAGATCATGTCTGAAGAAAAAACTGACGCCTTCGCGGCTGCGCTCTCTGCGGCAGTTGTTGAACCGGTAGAAGTTGCTGCTCCGGCGGTAGAAGAGGTCGAAGTTGCGGCGGATGCCGCGAGCACCGAGTCGGAAAATTCTGGAGCCGACTTGGATTCCGACAATTTTGATCCTGACGATCTAGATGGTGGCGTGGAAGCAGAAGAAGAGAACGATCCCAATGCTGAATTTCGCCGCGCGCTGCGTACCGCCCTGGGCGATTGGTATGTAGTCCATTCTTATGCAGGGTATGAAAAGAAGGTTAAGGGAAATCTCCATAACCGTATTGCATCCCTCAATATGGAAGATTTCATTTTCCAGATTGAAGTTCCTGAAGAAGAAGTTATGGAAATTAAGAATGGCGTGCGCAAGCAGGTCAAGCGCAATATTTATCCAGGTTATGTTCTTGTCCGCATGGATCTCACCGATGAATCTTGGTCGGCGGTTCGAAATACTCCGGGCGTAACAGGCTTTGTTGGAAATGCTCATCACCCAAGTCCGCTGACTTTGGCCGATGTAGAGAAAATTCTGGCTCCGCGTCCTTCTAAGAAGTCCGATAAGCCAGAGATCCGCGTGAGCGATTTCCAGGTTGGCGAATCCGTCACCGTTATGGACGGCCCATTTGCAACTTTGCCCGCATCGATCAGCGAAATTATGCCAGAGCAAGCAAAACTCAAAGTTTTGGTTTCGATCTTCGGACGCGAAACCCCAGTAGAACTTTCTTTCCAGCAAGTTCAGAAGATTTAATCCAGAGCGAATAGAAAAAGAGAGAAAAACATGGCCCCGAAGAAGAAAATCACCGCAATGATTAAGTTGCAGATCCAAGCTGGCGCTGCCACCCCTGCGCCTCCAGTTGGTCCTGCCCTGGGTCAGCACGGCGTAAATATCATGGAGTTCGTGAAGCAGTACAACGCTGCCACCGAGTCACAAAAGGGACAGATCATTCCCGTTGAGATCTCCGTTTACGAAGACCGTTCATTTACCTTTATCACCAAGACTCCTCCAGCATCGCGTTTGATCTTGAAGGCAGCCGGAGTTGAAAAGGGTTCGGCAGTTCCTCACAAGACCAAGGTCGCCTCAATTACACAGGCGCAGGTTGCAGAGATTGCCAAAACCAAGATGGAAGATCTCAATGCCAATGACATTGATGCCGCCAGCTTGATCATCGCCGGCACCGCCCGCTCGATGGGCATCACCGTCGTCGCATAAATTTCTGTGCTCCAAATTGGAGCGTAGATGTGGGAGGACCTCGCTGGTCCGTTAACCACAACCGAATCAGAACTGTTAGTCAGTTCTGAAAGAAGGAGCGAAATGAAGCGCAGTAAGAAATATAACGCCGCAGCCGAAAAAGTTAAGAAGGATCACCTTTACAGCCCGCTCGAGGCCGTGACTTTGGCTCGCGAAACATCCACTACTAAGTACGACGCCACCGTTGAGGTTGCTCTCTGTCTTGGCGTGGATCCTAAGAAAGCCGATCAAGCAATTCGCAGCACTGTTAACTTGCCACACGGAACAGGTAAGACCGTTCGCGTTCTGGTATTCGCGGGTGGTGCACGCGCTGATGAGGCTCGCGCTGCTGGAGCCGACATTGTTGGCGCAGATGATTTGATCGATGAAGTTTCCAAAGGTCGCTTGGATTACGACGCAGTCGTAGCCACCCCCGACTTGATGGGAAAGGTCGGTCGACTTGGTAAAGTTCTCGGACCTCGCGGCCTTATGCCGAATCCAAAGACTGGAACCGTGACCACCGATGTGGCCAAAGCGGTTACCGATATTAAAGGTGGAAAAATCGAATTCCGCGTCGATAAGAATGCGAATCTGCATTTCATTATCGGCAAGGTTTCATTTACCGCCGCCCAACTTGCGGAGAATTACGCAGCGGCGCTCGAGGAAGTTATGCGCGCCAAGCCATCTTCATCCAAGGGCCGCTTCATCCAAAAGTCCACGATTTCTACAACGATGGGACCTGGCATCCAGGTAGATCCCAACCTAATCCGCGAAATAAGCGGGGCAGAATAGAAATTTGACCCGAGTTTGACGGGGGTAGGCGGCGACGCCTACCCTTGCCATCTCACCAAAGACCGCCGGTGTGCCGTCCAAGAAATTGGCCAGCACTTAAGTGTCAAGAGACAACCTGCGTAGGTTCTCACGCTAAACCCGTGCGCTCTTACGCGTAACGGGTTTTTTGCATTTCGCGGGGGAATTTGAATCTCGTAGCCGCATAAGTGGCGCGAAGTGAACTAGAAAGACTAAAGAGAAAGGTGAACCATATGGCTCGCCCCGACAAAGTAACGGCAGTTGCCGAGCTGACGGAAGATTTCCGTTCTGCCACCGCAACTGTGCTCACCGAGTATCGCGGACTTTCCGTGACTTCGATGAAGAAGCTTCGACGCGACTTAGGTGTAACAACCAAGTACTCGGTCGTAAAAAACACCCTCACCAAAATTGCTGCCAAAGAAGCCGGCTTTGATGTTCCTGCCGGACTTCTCACCGGACCATCGGCGCTGGCATTCATTAAGGGCGACCCAATCGTTGCGGCTAAAAGTCTGCGCGACTTTGCCAAGGAGAATCCCTTCCTTGTTATCAAGGGTGGAATTTACGAGGGTAAAACCGTAAGCGCTGCCGAAATTTATAAGTTAGCCGATCTGGAATCTCGTGAAGTTCTATTGGCTAAGTTGGCTGGAGCAATGAAGGCAATTCTTGCCAATGCAATTCGCACAGTGGATGCCCTTCGCATCCAACGCGAAGCCAGCGAAGGACCGCTTCCTACAGTTGCTGATGTAACCGTTTCAGAAGTTGTCGCCGAAGCAGTTGTAGAGGCTCCCGTTGTTGCGGAAGCAGCAGCCCTCGAAGCAGTAACTCCAGAAGTACAAGCAGAAGTATCAACCGAAGAAACCCCAGTAGCGGATGAAAAGGAATAAACCATGGCAAAACTAAGCACAGAAGACCTATTGGGTCAGTTCAAGGAAATGACACTTGTCGAACTTTCAGATTTCGTAAAGTCATTTGAGAGCGAGTTCGATGTTAAGGCATCAGCCCCAGTTGCAGCTGCTGCAGCCGGTGGCGCGCCTGCCGAAGTCGAAGCAGCACAAGATGAGTTCACACTCACTCTTGAGTCAGCTGGCGCACAGAAGATCGCAGTTATCAAAGAGGTTCGCAACATCAACTCCAGCCTGGGCTTGAAAGAAGCAAAGGACATCGTTGATGCCGCTCCAGCAGTATTGCTAGAGAAGGCCAGCAAGGATGCAGTTGATAAGGCAAAGGCAGCCCTCGAGGCAGCCGGAGCAACTGTCACCGTTAAGTAATTCGTTTTACCCCGAACGCCCCGGCC
>JANXME010000260.1 GCA_025354785.1 Actinomycetes bacterium
TTCGCTGACAACTGTGATGGGGTCTATCTTTATCAAGGTGTCATCGGAGTTTAGATTTCGAAGCACGTTGCTCTGCAATTCTGCTAAACGCACAAAAGCCGAATCCAATCTGGATCTAGATTGATGTATAGCGCTCTCTGCAGCATCGAGGGATTGTGTTTGGACTTTATATAGTCGCTCGGCTTCGGTGATTACGCTGGCTAACCATTGGCGGTACTCAGTAATATCGCGGGCTGCTTCGCCAATGATTCTTTCACCTTCACGCCGCGCCGTGGTGGTAACCAGACTGGCTTCGCGCTTCTTGCCCTCTAAAAGAGTCTCTACCTCTAACTGCGCTTTCTCTAAAAGCTCCTCAGCATCGGTTTCAGCGGCCTGTAGATATTTGCGCCCGCGCGTTTCGGCGCTGGTTAATAAAGATTTAGCCTTCTGATCGGCAGATTCCAAAGCATCTTTAGCTTGGCGAGTTGTTTCGGTGAGAATTCGATCGGCTTGGGCTTGGGCTTTAGCTTCTCGTAGTTGGGCTGATTTGATAATCGTCATCGCGGTTTCAGTCGAGAGAATTTCAAATTCTTCTTTAGAGAGCGAATTAATATCGCGGCGCGATCTCAAATCTGCCAGTTGCGCCTCTAATTCGCGGATACGGTCCACGGATGACGGAGCGTTGTTTTCGTCGCCCTTAAATCCCACCCAATTAAGAAAGGAGTTCTTCTCGCCCATTGCAGCCAATCCCTCTTCTCCGTAGATACCTAGCGTCTGGTTCACTTCGCGACCCAAATCTTTGGAAAACCTAGGGAAAGATTAGAGCAATCGGGGACGGGGTCAAATGGGCAGGTTTGTGGCCCTCTTGGATTGCTGGATTAGCGGCGGTAAATCGCGATTGAGACCCCTATGTACTGGGAGACCCAGGCGGCTATTACAAATATGTGAAAAAGTTCATGAAAGCCAAAGTAACGGGCGTACCTGCCGGGCCTTTTCAACACATAGAAAATTGCGCCGACGGAGTAGAAGAGACCGCCCAACAGAATTGGCAGAAGGATGGCCAGCCCTCCAGTGCGGTACATCTGAGGGGTGTAGATAATCGCTACCCAGCCAAGTGCTAGATAGTTGGCAACATATAGCCAACGTGGGGCTCCCAGCCAGAAAATCCGTAGGGCCACGCCGAGAAGGGCTCCGATCCATACTACCGAGAGCATGATGGTGCGATCATGTTTATTTAACAAAGTCACCGCAAATGGGGTGTAGGAACCGGCGATGAGTAGATTTATATTGGCGTGATCCCAACGTCGCCATATTTTCTTTCTTGACGGGCTCCAAGGAACTCGATGGTAAATTGCCGAAACGCTAAACAAGGTAATTGCAGTTATTGAATAAAGTGCTACGGCAAATTTTAGAGAATCTCGGCTAAGAATGAAGAGCACCAGAGAAGCGATAAAGACGACGGGGGCTGCCCCTAAATGAAACCAGCCGCGCAACTTGGGAGGCACTACTGGCATTGGGATAGTTGCTGATTTCATACGAGGACTCTACGCCCCATCGCTAGCTGGCTACAGACCAGCCCCAGAATCTGTCATGGAACCTGAACTCGTTTTCAGAGCGCAATTGGCGCCAGAACAGATTCTGGGTCTAGACCGTTGCTCAGGTTAACGTCGTGCCGCCGCGAACCCGGATTCCAGATCTGCCAAGATGTCGTTGATATTTTCCAAGCCTAGGCTTAAGCGAACCAGCCCTGGAGTTACGCCGGCGTCAAGTTGTTCTGCTGGGCTAAGTTGCGAGTGCGTTGTTGTGGCCGGATGGATAACCAAAGAACGTACATCACCGATATTTGCTACGTGGCTAAAGAGGGTGAGGGATTCTACAAATCTCTTCCCGGCTTCAATTCCGCCTTTTAATTCAAAGGAGAGAACAGCGCCAGATCCTTTTGGGGTGTATTTGTTTGCAAGTGCATGCCATGGAGATGAGGCCAACGAGGCATAACTTACCTTTGCCACATCCGCATGGCTCTCCAACCAGAGAGCGACTGCCTTAGCATTTTCCAGATGGCGTTCAATGCGCAAGCTAAGTGTTTCTAGCCCCTGCGCTAAGAGCCAGGCATTAAATGGGCTAACTGCGGCACCAATATCGCGCAAGAGTTGCAAACGAATCTTGAAAATGTAAGAAAGATTGGCGCCGAAGGCGGAGCCCACGCCGAGCGCCTGGGAATAAACCAGACCGTGGTAACTCGGATCAGGTTCATTGAAGCCCTTGAACTTCTCTGGATATTGCGCGTAATCAAATTTTCCAGCATCAATAATCGCACCAACCACCGAATTACCGTGGCCAGATAGGAATTTTGTAGCAGAGTGGATTACTACATCGGCGCCATGTTCAATTGGGCGGAGCACAAATGGAGTAGCAACGGTGTTATCAACAATTAGCGGCACTCCTACTTCGTGTGCAATACCTGCCACTCCGGCGATATCTAGAATGTCATTTTTGGGATTGGCGATAGTTTCGCCGAAGAATGCTTTGGTGTTTGGTCGAACTGCTGCGCGCCAGGAATCTAAATCATTGGGGTCTTCAACAAAGGTGACTTCGATTCCAAATTTAGGCAGAGTGTAATGAAAGAGGTTATATGTGCCACCGTAAAGACTGGGACTTGAAACTATGTGATCTCCGACTTCGGCAACGTTCATGATGGCAAAGGATGTGGCCGCCGAACCTGATGCAAGTAGTAGCGCGGCAACTCCGCCTTCAAGAGCGGCCAAGCGTTGTTCGACCGCATCTTGCGTAGGGTTCATTATCCGGGTGTAAATATTTCCTAACTCTGCTAGGGCAAAAAGATTTGCTGCATGCTCGGTATCGCGAAATTGATACGCAGTGGTTTGATAAAGAGGTAGCGCCCGCGCACCCGTAGTTGGATCTGCAGTTTGGCCAGCGTGAATTTGTAGAGTTTCAAATGACCATTTGGTGGCGTCAGACATGGGATTTCTCGCAATCTCATATAGGCAGGACGGAGTGGATAAAGTGAGTGAAGGATGGAAGGTAGCAATCTTGTCCGAAAAGTTCTCACGAGAGTTTTGTAGTTGCGAATCAAAGGCAGAAAGAACTGAAGTTGAATGAGAGTAGATAGAATTGGCAGATGTCAGATTCAGAGTTATTACGAAGTGAAATCCCAAATATTGGGATAGTGTCGATTCGCTCTATCGAAGAAGCACCTGCGCGCTCGGGGCCTACGAGTATTTATGAGGACTGGGGACCAATGGCCCCAGAGGCAAAAAATATAGCTATGGTGAGATGGTTGATCGAGCTCACCAATTCATTAGGCAAAGTGATCGCTGTTGGAGATCTTTCGGCCCATGCGGTTTGGTATGGACCTACGCAGACATCTAAAGCGATGAATATCGGAATCGTCGTTGACTCCAACTATCGTGGCAAAGGAGTAGGGAGCGTGGCGCAACGGCTTTTAGCGGAGGCGCTACATCGCCAAGGATTTGCTCGAGTTGAAGCACAGACAGATGTGGAAAATATCCCCGAGCAAA
>JANXME010000272.1 GCA_025354785.1 Actinomycetes bacterium
TCAGCAGTCCATTCGAAATCAGTACCCCCAAAATCTTGCACAATCTCTTGAACACTTTTTGCATCTTCTTCAACTCCATGGGGCGAGCCGTGAAACTCAAAGAACAGTGTCGGAGCCTGCGGCAAAGAGAGGTTGTCAAAAGCATTTAGATACTTGATGCATCTGGCATCTAAGAACTCGCAGCGCGCCACCGCTATGCCTGATTTCACAATTGTGGTGGCAGCGGCCACTCCGTCGGCCAAACTTTCAAAGCGCACAACTGCGGCCGCCATTTTTTCGGGAATTCCGAAGAGCCTCAAAGTGATCTCTGTGATGACCGCTAGAGTCCCCTCGGAACCAACCAGCAGGCGGGTTAAGTCATAACCGGCCGAAAGTTTGCGAGTTTCTCGACCAGTTCGAATAATTGTTCCGTCGGCTAAAACGGCGGTAAGTGCCATAACATTTTCACGCATTGATCCATAGCGCACAGTGGTTGTTCCTGCAGCCCCGGTGGCGCACATTCCGCCAATCGTCGCATTTGCTCCAGGATCGACGGAGAAGAAAAGTCCGAAAGAAGACAATTTTTCGTTCAAGAATAAGCGCTGCACTCCAGTTTCTACTCTCACCAACAAATCATCCGGACGAATTTCAATGATTCGCTTCATGTTAGTCAGATCCAAACTCACGCCGCCGCGTAGAGGCACGACATGTCCTTCTAGTGATGTACCAGCACCAAATGCCACAACCGGAATCCCTTGCGTATTGCAATAAGCCAATACCTTGGAAACTTCTTCGGTGGTATTTGCCATGATGACAGCCGATGGAAGTACTGGTGAAAAGGCTGATTCATCATGGGAATGTTGCTCCAAAATAGAGGACTGAGTCAGGACTCTGCCAGGAACAATTCGATCTAGATCTTCAATCTGGCTAGTCGTCAGATCAACTCTGTCAAAAACCAATTTGACGCGCCATATCTATCCGCATTATCTAAGTATATTCACTGCTCGTGCAATCACCAGACCGACCATTAGTAGCGCCGTCATTGATTGTAAGAGCATCAGAACTTTTGCCCAACGAGTCAAAGGCATAACATCCGTAGGGCTAAAAGCGCTGGCGTTGGTAAAGGAGGTGTATAGATAGTCAAAGAAATTCGGACGCCAAGACTTGGGCGCATATAGTGGATCCGACATTTGTGGAAATATAAAATCAGGATAAAGATGGGTTGCCTGGGCTCGCTTCCCAGGTCCTCCGCGATCCAACTCCCAATACCAAAGGGCAAACACAACAACATTGGTGAGCCAGATGGAGCCACCGGATAACAGGAGACTGCCGGCATCGGTGACGCTTCTACTGACGATCGAATCAATTAGCTTGAGCGCCGAAGCCGTATTGGAGAGCATCATCAATCCGACCAGCAATAACCCCCAAATTCGAATCGAAGGCAAGTGTTTACTTATTCGTAGCGGATTTTTGAGAAGTAGGCCAGCAAGCAAAATCACTTCCACAGCGCAAATTGGCCTCTGCAACGATAGAGAAAGAGACCGAGGCAGAGCAAACTGCAGCGCAACAACCAAAGCCACCACGACAGAAACCGGCCACCGGTGCTCACCTTCGTGTGGGCGATGCCAGTGGGGCGTACCATGAAGTTCTTGGCCTGCCATAGTTCTTGAGGGTAGCAAGAGAAAGGCTAAGAAAGTGCGAAAAGTGAGAATAGTAAAGGAATGGTCGCTATGAACGCTTTCGTTAACTTCAATAAGAGGCTGGCCGCGAAAATAACTGCCATGGTCAGCACCATGTGGTGCGCTTACATTTTTGCGCTGATTGCACTCATCTCTTTGCCCAGCGCCATAAAAACTGGCAGTACGGTCGTGATTGTTGCCTGGATCGCACAGACTTTCCTGCAACTGGTTCTTTTATCCATCATTATGGTGGGACAAAGCGTGCAGTCTCAAAGCGTAGAACAGAAAATAAACGAAACCCATACAGCCAGTTTGGGAGAGTTTGAATTAGCCAAAGAAGCTAGGGCGATCGCCAATCAAGAGTTGCAAGAATTGAAGTTAATTTCAGCCGAAGTGCACAAGCTTTTGAGAGAGATTGAAAGCAAAATTCTAAAGTAAAACGTCAAAATTTCTTGTGGCAGACTTACGCCATGATCTCTACAGCTACCTGGTTCATTACCGTCGCAATCCTGGCTGTTGTGATTCTCTTTGATTTGCTTATGGCTGTTCTCCGAAGTAACAAAGAAACTTCCCTTCGGGAAGCGGCATTTTGGACGATTTTCTATATTGGGGTGGCTGTGCTCTTCGGGTTCCTCTTACCCAATTGGAGCACTGAGCAAGGGCAGAAGGAATTCTTTGCCGGATGGCTGACTGAGTACGCACTATCTGTAGATAACATCTTCGTCTTCATTATCATTCTCGGGCATTTGCATGTGAAAAAGGAGAAGCAGCAATTAGTTCTGCTCTTGGGAATCATTCTCACGATTGCAATCCGTGGAGCGCTAATTCCTCTTGGTGCAGCCCTAATCTCACGCTTCTCCAGCATCTTCTTTCTATTTGGCGCCTTTTTGATTTACACCGCCTTCACTCTCGCCCGTGAAAGCGGGAATGAAGAGGAGTGGAAAGAGGGCGCCATCGTCGCAGGCATGAAGAAGCGCGGGATAAGTACCTTTAGTATCGCGCTAGTCGCG
>JANXME010000304.1 GCA_025354785.1 Actinomycetes bacterium
GGAGGAAAACGATGACCATCGCGCATCCAGAACTTGAAGGCCTAGGGAAGTACGAATATGGCTGGTCGGATAGCGATAAAGCCGGCACCAATTCTAGGCGAGGTATCAACGAAGAGGTTGTCCGCGATATTTCAGAGAAGAAATCAGAACCGCAATGGATGCTTGATATGCGCCTAAAAGGCCTGGCGCTTTTTGAGAAGAAGCCAATGCCTACTTGGGGATCAGATCTATCTGGGATTTTCTTTGACACGATTAAATATTTTGTACGCTCCACGGAGAAGCAAGCGGCAACTTGGGATGACCTACCTGAAGAAATCAAAAATACTTACGATCGCTTGGGTATCCCCGAAGCCGAGAAGCAGCGTCTAGTTTCTGGGGTCGCTGCGCAATATGAGTCAGAGGTTGTCTATCACTCAATCCGTGAGGATCTGGCAAAGCAAGGCGTAATTTTCTTAGATACTGATTCGGGGCTTAAACAACATCCAGAGCTTTTTAAGGAATATTTCGCTTCGGTAATTCCAGTTGGTGACAATAAGTTTGCCGCCCTAAATACTTCTGTCTGGTCTGGTGGCTCCTTCATCTATGTACCAAAGGGCGTTCACGTCGATATTCCCCTGCAAGCCTATTTCCGAATAAATACCGAGAACATGGGCCAATTTGAACGAACATTGATTATTGCCGACGAAGATTCATATATTCACTACGTGGAAGGTTGCACTGCGCCAATCTATTCCTCCGACTCTCTTCATTCAGCCGTGGTGGAAATCATCGTGAAGAAAGGCGCCCGTGTGCGTTACACGACTATCCAAAATTGGTCGAATAACGTATATAACTTGGTTACCAAACGAGCCACTTGCGCAGAAGGCGCCACCATGGAATGGATTGATGGCAATATCGGCTCTAAAGTGACAATGAAGTACCCGGCTGTCTTCTTGTTGGGGCCTCACGCTAAGGGCGAGACTCTGTCAATTGCTTTTGCCGGTGAGGGACAACATCAAGATGCCGGGGCAAAAATGGTTCACGCCGCGCCGTATACCTCTTCCACAATCATTTCAAAATCTGTCGCTCGAGGAGGGGGCCGTACCTCATATCGGGGGTTGGTCCAGATCCAAGAGGGAGCACATCATTCCAAGAGCACAGTAAAGTGTGACGCTCTATTAGTTGACACAATTTCTCGCTCTGATACTTACCCATATGTGGATATTCGTGAAGATGACGTTTCAATGGGCCATGAAGCAACGGTTTCGAAGATTAGCGATGACCAACTCTTCTATCTTATGTCTCGCGGACTTTCCGAAGATGAAGCGATGGCAATGATTGTTCGTGGTTTCATCGAACCAATTGCCCGCGAATTACCAATGGAGTATGCCTTGGAGTTAAATCGCCTGATCGAGCTTCAAATGGAAGGTGCAGTTGGCTAATGTCTTTGTTAACCACAAACTATTTAACTCCCACCGGTCGTGAAGAGGCTTGGCGCTTTACTCCTCTTAATCGACTAGCGGGTTTGCATGATGGAACTTCTGAAAATAGTGATCGCAAATCCTTGGCCGTAAAGGGAAGACTCCCTCCCGGGGTTACCGTGGGGCGGATTTCGCCGGAATTAGTCATCTCGGATTTTGAGTCGTCCGATGCCATTGTCCAGAGAGTGAAAGCGGAATCCACCGACATATTCCTTTTGGAAGTCGCGGCAAATATCTCCGTGGCCTCTCCCATCTATTTGAATCGGGTTTCGCAAGGTTTAACGACCGCTGAGCTTTCGCGGGTTCAAATTAAGTTGGGTGCACACGCCTACGCAACGGTCATCGTCGAAAATACCGGCGACTCAATATTGGCCGAAGACATTGAAATGATTTTAGAACCAGGCTCCTTCCTGAAATTTGTGACGCTGCAAGAGTGGGGAGCCGCTTCAGTTCACGCCGCTCGCCATCATGCGGTTGTTGGAGCAGATGCCGAATATAAATCCATTAC
>JANXME010000319.1 GCA_025354785.1 Actinomycetes bacterium
GCCGGTTTGAGGGGTGCATTGGGGGTTCAGGCAAGGAAGGGAAGTAGCGTAGCGCACTGCCAGTGCGTAGCGCACTACGGTGCGTGAGTCACTTCCATGACGCAGCATCAACCCCCAATGCACCCCTCAAACCATCCTAAGGGGCACAAGTGCCCCTTAGCCCTTAAAACTCAAAATCGACTAAAGGCCTTAACGCATTGGACGTACTAATAATAGATATGAAAACTTACCTTCGTTTATTTCTTTTTATTACCCTTATGTCCGCGCAGGGGCTGAGTGCAGCTGGTCCTGATATTCAGGGACTTATGCCTACGGCTCCTGCGGCGATGCCCCCTTTTACTTACGATCAGGCGACGCAAACCGCCACGGTGACGCAGGGGTATACTGCGATTAGCGACTTGGTTAGCCTGGTTGGGCAGATCAAGGAGCAGAAGCCGTCGCTCACGGGTTTGGATTTTTCCTGGGCCTATGCGCCAACGCAAGGAGAAAATCCCGAGCCGCTTGAAACCCTGCTGCAGCACTACGATCACCTCGATAGCCTTGATATGCGCGGTTGGGCAACGCTTACGTTTATTCCCTTTAATAACCTCAAGGTCCTCAAGCTCCGTTACTCAGGCCCACGCGGCATCCGTGCACAGGATTTTCCCATGCTTGAGATTTTGGACCTTTGCCATGCTCGCGGTAGTTTTGCGGAGCAAATCACCGATTTGCCAACTACGCTCAAGCAACTCCATTTGGAGGACGTCGCTGTGGGACCTGAAAACCTTCCGCTCATAGGCTCGCTAAGCAATTTGGAGGAACTCAGCTTGTCCTGGCCTTTGGCAACAGATATCATGCCGCTGAGGAACCTCCTAAACGGCAGCCTTCCTAAGCTCAAAGTGTTAAATATGAGTTCAGGTGGCTGCTTGGGATCCATGATTGACAAGGAAGCAAGTGTCAAACTCCACGAAAACCTCAAGCAAATACGCCCAGGACTGACCTTCAATGTTGCTCGCGGCCTTGTTTATGAACACCCCATGAGCAAGCCCCCAGCTCAGTCTGGTTCTACCGCCGAACAGATGCTCGCGTCTGTTCCTGAGATTGCCGCTGATATTTACGAGGACTACATGAGCCACAATGCCAAAAAGGGCTGCGTGGGCTTTCTAGAATTCGCTGCGATTACCTGCCCCTTCGAGTGCTTTATCCATTACCTTGAGGGCCGGGAACAAACGCCGGCGGTAAAATCATACGAAAAGAATGCCCGCTCCCTCGAGCACACGGCCCAACGCGCCGCCGGATTTGTCCCCTCAAGTAGCAAGTAGGGAGAAGTCAAGTAAGCAAGTAAGTAAAGTAAAGGGCCAAGGGGAGCTTGCTCCCCTTGGATCCCCTAACAGGGTGCGAATTGTGAAAATGCTACGCATTTTCAACAATTCGCACCCTGGGTAGGAAATACAAGGCGCCCTCCTGATCGCTTCGCGATCGGATCTATTGAAAACTTATTGGGTCCTGTCTGGCGGAGAAGGGGGGATTCGAACCCCCGGTACCACTTTTGGCGGTACACCGGTTTAGCAAACCAGCGCATTCAGCCTCTCTGCCACCTCTCCAAGTTTGGGAAAACCCCCAACTCCAAAGAGGATCTTCATTTTTTAAAAAAATGCAATAAAAAAATTAGGAAATCTGAAGGGGGTGCCTTGTATCGATGCCCGTCCGCCGGTCCCCGGACCAGATCGGATAGCCATGGCGGGCGATCCCGCGGCCCTC
>JANXME010000330.1 GCA_025354785.1 Actinomycetes bacterium
TCAACATCGCCGGAATTTCATGTCTCATGCAATAAAAAACTCCATCGAGATTTACGCTAAGAACTTTTCGCCAACCGCTCATTTATGCCGGTGTAGAACCCGACGCTGATTGTAAATGTTTTTTTACTCCCAGCCTCACCGATTCCAGATCCACCTCCCGTGACAAAAGCTACTTTTCCGTCCAAAATTCGCGTCATTTCAACTCCTTACAAGAGTTCAAAAATAGGATCTCCGCGCTTCAATTCTCCTCTCTACGTAAAAGCTTGCAAGCGATAAGAGCTTGCGTAGAAGTGATTTGTAACAAGTTTGAAAGAAGGGCCGACACTCATCCAATCAGTAAATCGGCATTCGCACTTTTAATGAATTGTCTTCAGGCAAGAGAGTCTAACTTTCGATGCGCCGACGTATCGGAAGGTCTTTTCTTCCCCTAATCCCCAATTTAGAATAGATTCTCATCGTCTCCTGACGGATTAGTGACTCGCTATAACTCAATTCCTTGGCGATCGCCCCGTTGGGCAGCCCCTTTAATATCGCCTCGTGAATCGCCCATTGCCGTGGAGTTAGAGGAAGCAATGCGCTTGGCTCCGCTACGAAATCGACCTGATTAAATTTGGCTCTATAGGATCGAGCCTCTAAGTGAAGTGCCAAAATCTCGCCCACAGTCTGAAGAAATCTCTCAATATCATGTTCGAGTACGATCACAACACTTGAGTAAAGAGTTAGCGCTCCAAAACCGGGAACTGGGATTGCCAAAGAGGACTGAAAGCCATTTGGAAAAAGAGAAGTTACATTTTGTGGGTAATAGAACGGATATTCTTCAAAAGATCCGCACTCAACGACTTGATCCCTTACAAACGCTTGTCGACCGGGTGTGTCTGTATCCAAGACTCGCTCCGGATAATTCACAAATAGCGTATTTGTTTTCGAATATCGCGCGGGAAAATGAATTGCACCATTAGCCCGAAGAACAGCTAAAAAGAGAGAATCTACATAAAGGGCGCTGAAGGTTCTCTGGGCCAATAAAGCGAAAACTTCTTCGAGCGATGGCTCTGAAAATCGTTGAAAACGGACTAATTCGTGCAGCTTGCTCAAATAATCCAAGCGCCATATCCTCCAATTCAAGCCTCATGCGAAGGTATCTTGATAAAAGACGTTAGTCCGGGACACCGACATAGGAAGTATTAAACAAGCTGGGAGATAGCCAAAACCTCTGTATGGGCTCCCATTTCGATCCGGCACTTTTATTTGATTGCGAAGACCTTTTTGCTTTCTTTTGCACATAAGTGGTGACAATGGTCAAATCTTCTGCGGAAGAGCTCCCTATTCGAGCACCCTCGGGAAGATACCTGACAGCCGCCTGCTCCTTAACCGAAGCATCAAGCACGTAACTAAATTTCGCTTTTTGACCTACCCAGTAGGCGTTGATTCCATTCTCGACGTTTGAGCTTTCGAACCCGAGACCTGTATTGCGCTGGGATGAAATCCATGGGAATTTGCACAACTTCAGAATTTAACCTGGCGCTTTCGACTCTCTTCATCTTGCCTCCAACGCGAAAAGGTTCCTACTCGCACTTCTTTTGCGCCATTTTCACTCTAATTATCCCCCTATCGCCCCATATTGCCTCTGCGACTTCGACCATGAGGGCTAGCCCTCACTTGGGAAGATCACATGGTTATTAGCGCGCATTCCTTCCACTTTTCGCACTAAGAGAGAAGAGTGGTCTCATTGTTATCCAACAACCGGGATACAAGAGGAGAGCAAGATGGTTTTACAAGCAATATCCCTAGATGGACCCGCCAAGTTCTTTAATTGGGGGTTCATTTCTATTTCTATACCTAATCTCATCATTATCGTCCTGATTGTGATCTTATTTGTGTTGGCCTTGGTCGTACCTTTCCCAACTCATAAAGAACACTCGAACGGTAAGGAGTAGAGACATGGCAACAATGTGGACTACCCGCGTTCGTAGAGCAACAGTTGAGAAATTTGAACCACAAGATGTTCTACCCGATGAGCAACCTTCTTATGTAGCCTCTTGGATTTATATTTTCGGAGTTCTAACGCTGGCAGCGCTCACCGTGATTATGGTCTCGGGGCTGTGGCTCACAACTAAAGGTGCAATTTGGTGGCATACCTCCAGCGTTGGGCACTATATAAATTCAGTGCACTTGTGGTCGGTGGAACTCTTCTTTGTATTTATGGTTGTCCACCTTTGGGGAAAGTTCTGGATGGCGGCATGGCGTGGACGTCGCTTCATGACTTGGGTCTCGGGAGCGATCGCCTTCTTAGCCTCTGTTGCCACCGGATTTACCGGATATCTAATTCAATGGGATTTTGATTCTCAATGGATTGCTACGCAAGCTAAAGACGGTTTGAACTCAGTTGGAATAGGTTCCTTT
>JANXME010000332.1 GCA_025354785.1 Actinomycetes bacterium
TCAAAAGCCTGAAAAGCGAACCAAGCTATAACTCCCGTGCAGACCAACCTGCCAAAAAGATCCTGAGATCTGCGCGCAATGCGAAATCCGCGAATCAGAATCACCGTGAACAAAATCAATATGAATGCACTCCCTACAAACCCGATCTCTTCACCGGCCACCGTAAAAATAAAGTCCGTCTGCTGCTCCGGCACAAAACGACCATTTGTTTGAGGTCCATTAAATAAACCTTTTCCGGTAAATCCTCCCGAGCCAACAGTAATTCGAGATTGACGCAGTTGATATCCGCTCTGTTGGGGATCAGCGGAAGGATTTACAAAGGATTGCAGACGCTTTACTTGATAATCGCTAAGTACCCCTAACTGCGCAGCAGCTACCCCTCCCAGCACCGCCAGTAGGAGTAGCCCTGCAACCCAACGTGACGGTGCTCCAGATACCGCAACGATAGTCACTACGGAGGCGCTAATAATAAAGACAGTTCCCATATCAGGCTGTAACAAAATCAAAATAATTGGAAGCGCCGCAATTGCCAAAGCGCGGAGCACATCCTGATGTGTTGGCGCATCTCGATCTTTAATACGTTCAGAGAGCACCATTGATAACCCGACAATGATGGATATCTTTGCTAATTCGGCGGGTTGAATCTGAAAACCGCCAGGTAATGAGATCCAGGCTCGGGCGCCATTTACTGTGCTGCCAACTCCGGGAATTAGCACCGCCAGCAGACCAATTACTCCCGCCCCCCAAAGAATTGGCGTATAGGCGCGCAACAATCGATAATCGATTATCGTCGCACTAAAAGCCAAGAAGGCTCCAATAAAAATATTGATTACATGGCGCTTTAAGTAATACTGCGGATCTAACCCTTGACTTGCATACCAAGATCTAGTCGCGGCATAGACCAATAAGGTCCCAATAATCAAGAGACCAATGACGGCTAACGAGAGAATGGGATCGAAACCTTTCATCGCTGACCGGCGGCGACTGGCTCGCCGCAAATGAGTTGGAGCACTCATTTGTTGGAAATCTTTAAGGTAGGCGAAATGCGAGGGAGCGTCTTTGGTGGACCATCTGGAAAGAGCGGTTTCGCACCAACCAGCGTGGAACCCGTAACTCCAAAGAGCGCTTCGTAAATTCTTCGAACCCCCACTGCGCTCACTTCCGCCCCAAATCCACCCTGGCTAACCATCATAACTACGGCATATCGTGGGTTTTCGCTTGGACCATAAGAGGCAAACCAGGAGGTGTTGTCCTTCTTGCTGCCGTTTGGATTGAGACCAAAAACTTCGGCGGTACCAGTCTTTCCACTAATGGAGATTGGAAAACCAGCGAAAGCGCCGGCAGCCGTCCCTTTTATGACCACCTCACGCAAAGCCCCCTGTAGAAATTCCAAGGTCGACTTTGAAGCAGGTAACTTACCCAAGACGCTGGGATTTATCTTCTCAATTATTTTGCCAGCGGTCGTAACAATCGCTTTGCCGACGGTGGGCTTCCAAATCGTTCCACCGTTGGCGATGGCGGCATACATCTGGGTCAACTTAAGCGGGGTTATAACGGTATCTCCTTGGCCGATGGAGAAGTTCACAGCATCACCGCCGCGAATCTTGTCACCATCTACGCAATTCTCTTTTGCCAAAGCCACCAAAAAAGTTGTTTGTTGTTTCTTCGGGGCGCGCGTTGTGTAGTTGCAGAAATAATCCTTCTGCTCTTTAAACCAATTATTACGCCATTGGCGATCTGGGAGTCTCCCGCTGGATTCGGAAGGAAGATCAATCCCAGTTTT
>JANXME010000343.1 GCA_025354785.1 Actinomycetes bacterium
CCAAAGATCTTCGCAAAGGAATCACCTCAACTCTTTATATTCCCTTGGGCAAAGTGGTCAATCTAAACCTGCGATCCACTGACACGGCACACGGCTTCTGGGTACCGGGCCTGTCGCTGGATAAAGATGTTAACCCTTCATCTACCACGACAATTTCCCTTACAGCAAAGAGCCTGGGTAAGTTCCCGGGGTCTTGCAGCATCGATTGCGGACGCGACCATAGCAATATGACATTTACGGTAGAAGTTGTAAGCGAAGCCGATTACTTGAAGTTCTTGGCGACTCTAAAAACTTCCTAAGTGTTTTTCGATTAGTGAATAGAGGTACTTGGTTTTTCGTACTCTGTTACAAACCCGATCACGCTTACAAGCAGCGCTCCGACTCCAATCAATGTCAACCACCATCCGACAATTAGCCCCAGTCCAGATGCCATCACTGAGAGCGAAACTGGAAGTGGCCACCAAGAGTGCGGGCTGTAGAAACCTAAATCTCCAGCCGAATCTGCGATTTCCCCTTCCAGATTATCTTCGGGTAGAACTCCCCCTTGCTGCTTCATGGAATACCAGAGGTAGAAATAGATTAATCCAGCAAGTCCCCCACTTAGGCCAATGGCAATGATTCCCAGCGGTTCTCCACCCAGTTGCCAATACACGATCGAAATAAAGAGGTAGAAAACCGTCAGCCCTAGAAATAAGCGTTGCATAACTTTCATGGATTTAATGTCCCTCAGTCTTTATATGTGGATGATGCAGATCAAAAGCCGGACGTTCGCTGCGAATTCTCGGCATCGAAAGGAAGTTATGTCGCGGCGGTGGGCAAGAAGTCGCCCATTCCAAAGAGGCGCCATAACCCCAAGGATCATCGACTCCCACCATTGGTGACTTACGCGTAATCCAAACATTGACTAAGAAAGGAATCATGGAAGCCGCCAGCAGTGCCGAGCCGGCGGTTGATACCTGATTCATAAAGGTAAATCCATCACCTGGCAGGTAATCGGCATAGCGGCGAGGGAAACCTTTGATGCCCAACCAGTGCTGAATCAGGAAGGTCAAGTGGAAACCAAAAAAGGTCATCCAGAAATGAATCTTGCCCAAACGCTCATTTAGCATTTTGCCTGTCATTTTCGGCCACCAGAAATAGAAGCCACCAAACATTGCAAAAACCACAGTTCCAAAGAGCACGTAATGGAAATGGGCAACAACAAAGTAAGAAGCAGAAACCGCGAAATCCAAAGGTGGCGAGGCCAAAATAATTCCAGTCAATCCGCCAAAGAGGAAGGTGATTAGAAAACCAACCACCCAAAGCATTGGAGTTTCAAAGGAGATAGAGCCGCGCCACATAGTGCCAATCCAATTGAAGAATTTAACACCAGTAGGAACTCCGATTAAGAAGGTCATAAAAGAGAAGAAGGGAAGGAGCACTTGTCCTGTCGCGAAAAGGTGGTGAGCCCAAACCGCAACTGAGAGCGCTGAAATCGCGATCGTGGCGGCAATGAGCCCCTTGTAACCAAAGATGGGC
>JANXME010000005.1 GCA_025354785.1 Actinomycetes bacterium
CTTGCCCCACATTTGCGCGTTCTGCGATGGATGTTACTGCCAGCCCATCGAGCCAAGTCCTTTGACGCTTGGTCGCGTGCGGCATATCAAATTGCTCGAGAACTAAAATTTGACGTTGCCGACCCAACCACCATTCATGGCTATCGTAAATGAAATCAACGTTGTGCTCTCTCGCTAAACGTGCGCCGAGTTGCAACGCGGTGAAATCGTGGGCATGTACAACATCAAATTTTAGTTCTCGAGCAATTTGATATGCCGCACGCGACCAAGCGTCAAAGGACTTGGCTCGATGGGCTGGCAGTAACATCCATCGCAGAACGCGCAAATGTGGGGCAAGTCTTTTGGTAGTTAAGGAACTCATATTGGTAGGACGTAGTCCCTGGCCGCTGGTTGCAGAAAATATAGTGACGCCCTTTGGGGGATGAAAATCCGCGGGGACTTCTTTGCCAATGATTATCACTGTGTAACCAAAGTTCACCAGTGCGCTGGCTTCGCGCAAAACCCGCGAATCTCCTGCCACCGATGTTGCAACCAAAGCCAAAACTGTAAATTGGTGCGAATTAGCGGTCACAAGAGATAAAGATACTGCCTTCCAATAGGCTTACCCAATGTCCCAGTGGATACATACCAGCGCTAATTGGCTAGTCCTACATAATTTTCAAACGCCTTTGTTTATTCTCCTAATCTTTCTGGCATTTGCTGAAGCAGCGGCATTCGTGGGCTTTGTATTACCGGGTGAAACTTCTCTTTTGATCGGTGGTGTCCTTGCCCACCAAAAAGTATGGCCCCTCTGGCTTTTCATCCTTTGCGCGATTGCTGGCGCAATTGCAGGGGATTCAGTTGGATATGAAGTTGGAAAACACTTTGGTCCTCGTATCGAAATCTCCCGACTAGGTAAATTGGTGGGAGCCAAACGTTGGCAACTGGCCCAGCGCATCTTTGATAAATACCACGCTGGGGCAATTTTCTTTGGGCGTGCTCAAGCGCTCTTACGTGCCTTGGTTCCCGCATTAGCGGGCATGAACAAAGTCCCGTATCGAACTTTCCTTAAATGGAATGCTGCAGGAGGAATAGTTTTCTCCACAATAGTAATTTTGCTGGGATATGAATTTGCAGATAAATTAGCAAAATTAGAGCATGCACTTAGGTACTGGGCCTTTGGTTTCCTGGCAGTTGCGGCAAGCGTGATCATTTTCCTGAAACGGAAGTTGGAAAGAGCCATTGAGGGAGAGATTGAGGGAGAATAGAAATTGCGGTAGCCTTCCGAAATGTCAAGAATTAATCGCCGCGGATTTCTAGCTTTGGCTACAGCACTATTGCCCTCTTTTCTTTTTTCTAAAGCGCAGGCGTCGGCCGGTTTTGATTTAGCAAAAGCCGCTTCGACCAACGGGGTGCTAATCGCAAAATCTACATCTATCAAAATTGGCCAGACTCAAGTCTATTCCGGGAAAGATTCCAATGGCCAAAATGTCGAAGTAATTCTCTCTCGCACCAAATCCGGTCTGGTGGCGTTGAAAGGCACCTGCACGCATCAAGGTTGCACAATCGCCCTTGAGAAAACGGAGCTTGTATGTCCTTGTCATGGATCGGTATTTCAAGCCAACTCTGGTGCGGTAATTTCTGGACCAAATGGAGCGCCAAAGAATTCAATCAAAGCGTTAGCAAAATTCAAGGTGACAGAGAAGTCGGGCAACATCTACCTTAAGTAATCTAATTAAAGCTCAAATATCTGCGCACTATTTGGAATATCCACTCGCCATTTAAACTTATCGCGAAGTCGCTGGGCAAGGGCCCATTGCGCATCTGGTTCGCCATGAACCACGAAAACCCGCTTTGGATCCTTAATTGTTCCCAGCCATGCCACAAGCTCTTCAGCGTCTGCATGTACCGAGAAACTTTCCACCTTGGCAACGGCGGCCTTTACAGGAACCCATTTTCCATGAATCTTTATCTCTTTCTGACCTTCCTCCAAGGAACGTCCGCGACTGCCCGCTGCCTGAAAACCTACCAAGATCACTGTGTTTCTTGAATCCGGCAACATGTTCGCCAAATGATGAACAACCCGGCCACCTGTCCCCATTCCGCTGGCGGAAATTATGATGCTGGTTTCGGGCAGGCTGGATAACGACTTCGACTCTTCTACAGTGCGCATTTCAGAAAGTTCGCCCGGGTCGAAAGGATCTTCATTTCGCCACTTGGTAGCGGTGCCCGGACGCAACTCAGGGGAATCTATTTTGATGGCATCTCGATAATAATCCAACGCCTTCAACGCCATTGGAGAGTCAACATAAATCGGAAGGTTCGCAATCGATCCACTTTCGATTAGGTCGTGGAGCGCCATCAAGATTACCTCGGTGCGGTCAACAGCAAATGCCGGAATCAAGATGGAACCGCCCCGCTTCACGGCGGCGTTAATTTCAACTGCAAAAGCGCTTTGTGGTGTCTCGTGGACTCTATCGCCATAGGTCGATTCGGTAATGACGGCATCAAGAGGTAGCGCTGGCGCCGGATCTGGATTAGAGAGTAGCGGGTGATTGTTTCTCCCCATATCACTTGTGAAGAGAAGGGTTCGATTATCTATTTCTAGTAGAACAAAAGCTGAACCTAAAATATGTCCGCTCGGAAAGTAAGTGGCGTAAGCATCTTGGGAGATTTGCACGCGTTGTCTAAAGTTAACTGACTCAAATTTCTCTAATGTGGATTCAACATCGTCTACGTCATAGAGAGGTAATGGAGACGAGTGTTTTGAAAACCCTTTCTCTGCGGCATAACGCGCATCCTCCATTTGCAAGTGCGCCGAATCTCGCAAAATCACTGCTGCCAACTTTGCGGTGTAGTCGGTGGCAAATATTGGATTCCGAAATCCATTGCGGACTAATAGCGGTAAGTATCCACAGTGATCTAAATGCGCATGAGTCAGAAGTACGGCGTCAATCGTTGAAGGCTCGACGGGGAACGGGCTCCAATTCAAGCGGCGAACTTCGCGCACACCTTGAAAAAGTCCGGCGTCTATCAGTATCTTCGATCGCTCACTGCTCACTAGAAATCTACTTCCCGTTACGGTAGAAGTAGCGCCTAGGAAAGTGATCGTGACTTTTCCCATATTTAGAGCCTATGCCGTCGCTATGTGCAGCGGTAGATTCGTACATGTGAGGGTCATCTCTAAACCATGAAAAAGAGTGTTGACAGTTTCCTTCTCCTATTTACTGGCAGTGTCTTGCTCTTCGGCGCTATCGCAAATCTGGCGAACCAGCGCACTTTGGCGCAATTTACATGGGCTGCGGGCGGAATCGTAGGGCTATTTCCGGCAATCGCCTGGCTGCTGGCATCTCTTCGAGAGAAGCAGATGGGATCAGATATTCTCGCTGTTCTCGCATTATCTGGAGCAATTTTAACCAATGAAATGTTTGCCGCCGCGGTTATCGCTTTAATGCTAGCTACCGGACGGGGTCTGGAAAATTGGGCAGAGGGTCAAGCCGAGCGGCAGTTGCGTTCGCTTTTGCAGCGCCTTCCAAGACGGGCTCATATGCTGGATGAAAATGGCACGGTACTGGAAATTTCAGCCGACGCAATAACGGTGGGGGATCAACTCCTAGTTAAATCAGGTGAGGTGGTTCCAGCGGATGGAGTACTTTTATCGACCGCGGTTCTAGATGAATCTGCGTTGACCGGAGAAGCGATGCCAATGACGCGGCATAAGTATGACTCGGTACTTAGCGGAACCTTGAATTCCGGTACCCAATTTCGATATACAGCAAGCAACACATCTCAAGAGAGCACCTATGCTGGAATAATCCGACTTGTCAAATCGGCCCAATCGCGCACCGCCCCTAGTGTAAGAATTGCGAATCAATTAGCTTTGCGCTTTGTCCCAATCGCGCTCTTCATCGCAGGGCTATCTTGGATATTAAGTGGAGAAGTTTCTCGCGCAGTTGCAGTACTGGTGGCAGCGACTCCCTGTCCCTTAATTCTTGCCGTGCCGATCGCGGTAGTAGCTGGAATGTCCCAAGCGGCCAAACATGGAGCCGTAATTAAAGGTGGGGCGATTTTGGAACTTCTAGCGCGCACCGAAATAGTTTTACTAGATAAGACTGGAACCCTTACCCATGGAGGACCTGCAATATCTTCAATCGCAACGAAACCGGGGGTAGAAGAGAACGAAGTCCTAGAGCTCGCCGCATCGTTGGATCAGTTCAGCCCTCACATTGTGGCAAAGGCGATCGTGAGTGCGGCGCGGGCACGCGACTTAAAGTTGCGGAGTTCCACTCAAGTGGTTGAAGACCATGGCCATGGAATTAGTGGAGTTGTCGACGGTCGACTTGTTGAAGTCGGGCAGATTAATGAAAAGTTGCCAAGTTGGCTAAAACTCACTGATTCACTTCTTGTCGGAGTGAGAATCGACTCAGTGCTTAGCGGAGTAATCGGTTTGAATGATCCGCTTCGCGCCGAATCCAGAGCAATGGTTGAGGATTTGCGCGCTGGTGGAGTAAAACGAATTTTACTGGTCACAGGAGATAGAAAAGAAACCGCCGAAGAAGTAGCGCAAAGCGTTGGAATTACCGAGGTTTACTCGACGGTAACTGCTGGCGGCAAGATGGAGTTGGTAGAAGAAAATATGCGTAGCACCAAAGGGGTTGTTGTTGTAGTCGGGGATGGAATTAACGACGCCCCCGCACTTGCTGCCGCCCATGTTGGAGTTGCTATGGGCGCAAGGGGTGCGACCGCGGCGAGTGAGGCCGCAGATATTGTGATTGTTGAAGATTCTATTGATCGGCTCACCCACGCAATTGCAATCTCCAAGAATTCACGAAAAAAAGCGGTCCAAGCGGCGGGAATCGGCATGTCGCTCTCACTTGTTGCCATGATCGGTGGAGCAGTCGGTTCGTTGAGCGCGAGCCTAGGTGCAGTGGCGCAAGAATTTATAGATGTGATCGCAATCCTCTGGGCGCTAACGACCCTTATTGAACCGAAAGTCCATTCTAAATAATTCTATTCTCTGGCAATTTGCGCTGATAGAGTCGCCTTTAGCGCTCCCCCTTCCCCGAGTTAGAGAGTCAAGCCATGAAATTTAGATCCGCAATTATCTCCGCTGCATTCCTCTCCTCTCTATTAATGCAACCCGTGGCGTCTTCTTTCGCAGCGTCTGGCGCAAAAGCCGCCGACCATGTGAGCGATGGAAAAGTTAAATCGCCAGCCCAACATCAGGGTGTCTTTTCACCCGTCAAGAAAAATGGTACGCCAGAATATTTTCGGGTCGCTGGTAAAAAAGATTCCGCCACTTCAGTCGGCGATGGGCAAGGCGCGGTGACCTACCACGAAGGTGGAACAGTTATCACAAAACCTCGCGCCTACGTAATTTGGTATGGAAATTGGAATAAGAGAAGTTGCGATAGTGAAGATGGTAAAAAAACAACGTCTTCGATACTTATGGATCTGGTGAAGAATATTGGCGGATCCAATTGGAATTCTATTAATTCCACGTATTACCAAATTGTAAATGGGAAGAAGACATATGTTTCTGAGGAAATAGAGTTTGCAGACTGCGTCGTTGATTCCGGTTCTCTTGGCCTGAACTTAGATGGCGATATGGGGGCTACGGTCGCCGATGTTGTAGATGCGCAATTACAAAATGGCAAATTGAAGACAGATAGCAACGGCGTTTACCTGGTGCTTACCGCGACAAATGTAAACGTAAATGGTTTCCTGACTCTATTTTGCGGGTATCACGACTACTATTCAACGCCAACAGTGGATATTAAATACTCGTTGGTCGGTGATCCCTCACTCGATATGTTGGCAGGGTGTGTATCACAACCTGATGTTTCGCCCAATGGCAATCCCGCAGCTGACGCAATGGCGTCGGTCTTAGCCCACGAATTAATCGAACCAATATCTGATCCACTTCTCGATGCTTGGTATGACGAACTCGGTTACGAAAATGCTGATAAATGCGCATTTAGGTACGGGTCGGTTACTCAAGCCGCCGACGGTTCATATTCAAATATGAAAATTGGCGATCGCCGCTTCCTAATTCAGCAAAATGTAGCGGCAAATACCAATATGTGCGTCTCAACTGTGCGGCGTTCATAAACTAGACCTATCGGATTTCCCCATTCGGCGGGTAATGTAGCCCCAGGGATTCATCAACCATGGGGGAAGAGTGCTCGAAACGGCAACGGTTACGGTTTCGATTCGCAATTTGAGTCGAAGTTTTGGACAGGTGAAAGCCGTCGACGGGGTAGATCTAGATATTTTCTCCGGGGAATTCCTAACACTCTTAGGTCCTTCTGGTTCAGGCAAAACCACGGTTCTGCGGATGATTGCCGGGTTTGAGAAACCCGACTCCGGCTCCATCTATCTAGGTGGCAAAGATGTCGCTCAACTGCCGCCTTACGAAAGAGATGTAAATACTGTTTTCCAAGACTATGCGCTCTTCCCGCACATGGATGTCCTATCCAATATTGAATACGGGTTAAGGGTACAAGGAGTAGAAAAGAGCCAACGCAAATCCCGGGCCGAGAAAGCTCTGGCGCAAGTGCGTTTAGAAGGTTTTGGTGACCGCAAGCCAGCACAATTATCTGGAGGTCAGCGACAAAGAGTTGCCCTTGCACGAGCGTTGGTAAATAAGCCATCCGTCCTTCTCTTGGACGAACCACTTGGCGCGCTGGACCTCAAATTACGTGAACAAATGCAAATTGAGTTGAAAGAACTTCAACGAGAGGTTGAAATTACCTTTGTATTTGTTACCCACGATCAGGAAGAGGCGCTCACGATGAGTGATCGGATCGCCGTTTTCAACCATGGAAAAATTGAGCAATTGGGGACGCCTCGTGAGATTTACGAAAACCCACTTTCTCCGTTCGTTTCGGAATTCGTCGGACAGACAAATAGGATCACTTTGGCTGGTAAGCAGATAAACCTAAGACCTGAGTTCGTCACAATTTCAAAATCGTCCAAAAGTGGAGATCGCTCTATGAGCGGAGTACTACGAGACGCGATTTTTGTCGGTGCATCTACTCGATATTTAGTCGATGCCGAAAATGGCGACACTATTGTTTCCACTAGGCCAATCGGAGAAATCCAAGTTGGCGACCAGGTCCAACTTTCGTGGGAATCAAAAAAAGAATTCTTGGTCTAGATACCGAGGAATCCGTGCTCAATATCTGAGTGCGGACTGGAACGAGGGAGGTAAAGATGCGTAACGCACGTCTGTTATCACAGATCGCGGTTGCATCCGCAGTTGCAATTATCCTAGCTGGCTGCTCTTCGATCACCCCGAGCGCATCAAAAACGTCCCCGCCAAAAGTGGAGGCGATGAAGACTCTCGGTGCTGGTGAAGGTCAAGTCAATATCGTCGCTTGGGGCGGATATGTTGAAAGCGGCGCAAACGATCCTAAAGTCGATTGGGTAAGTGACTTTGAAAAATCTACGGGCTGCAAAGTCAATGTAAAAGTTGGCGCAACTTCCGATGAGATGGTCACCTTAATGAAGTCTGGAGAATACGACGTTGTCTCAGCTTCAGGTGATGCGTCATTGCGTCTCATTTACGGCGGAGATGTTGCTCCAATAAATACTTCTCTCATTCCTAATTATGCAGATGTTTATGCAGGACTCAAGGATCAATCTTGGAACTCCGTTGATGGAGTCCCTTACGGTGTTCCACACGGCCGCGGTGCTAATTTACTTGCGTATAGGACCGACATCGTGAACCCTGCACCTACTTCATGGGGTTCAGTCTTTGATCCCAAATCCCCATATGCAGGCAAAATCACTGCATATGATTCACCAATTTACATCGCAGATGCTGCTCTCTATCTCATGAAGAGCCAGCCAGATTTGGGGATCAAATATCCATACGCGCTAGATCAAAAACAATTCGATGCTGCCGTCGCCCTATTGAAGGTTCAAAAGCCGCTAATTGGTGAATATTGGAGCGATTATCTCAAGCATGTTGCTTCCCTGAAGTCCGGTGGAACAGTTTTGGGTACCACTTGGCAAGCAAACCTCAACTTAGCGCTCGGTGAGGGCGTAAAAGTTAACGGCATCAAACCCGTAGAGGGCGCGACTGGTTGGTCTGACACCTGGATGATTAGCAGCAAAGCTAAGAATCCAAATTGTGGGTATATGTGGATGGATCACATTAT
>JANXME010000008.1 GCA_025354785.1 Actinomycetes bacterium
CACCGCATCGGCGACGCGGTCGCTGGAGTCAGCCCTGCCTACAGGTAAGGCGCTTTTTCGCGAGACCATTTCATTCTGGCTAGACTAAGCCGCGCGCCTCGGTACTCCAACGGTAGAGAGGGCAGTCTCAAACACTGCATAGTGTCGGTTCGAATCCGACTCGGGGCACATGAGTAAGACAGGTCCAATTTCTTCTGAGTCGCTGAAAAAACTGTCGACTGCCCAAGTATCGACCGAAAATGTAAAACAATATCCAACGAGAATTTTGGTGGCAGAGGACGAAACCATAATTCGCATGGACTTGGTGGAAATGTTGGTTGAAGCCGGATATGAAGTTGTGGGTCAAGCAATTAATGGACAAGAGGCCATCGAAATGGCCGGTCGCTTGAAACCCGATCTTGCAATTCTTGATGTGAAGATGCCAGTGCTAGACGGTATTTCAGCGGCCGAGCAGATTATTGGAATTGCTCCAGTCTTGATGCTGACCGCGTTTAGCCAGCGAGATTTGGTAGAACGGGCTCGAGATGCCGGCGTCATGGCCTACGTAGTCAAACCTTTTTCGATTACAGATTTAACGCCGGCGATTGAAATCGCGATAAGTCGTCACAGACAAATGACTTCATTGGCCCAGGATGTAGCCGACCTGCAAGAGAGGCTGGAGACCCGTAAATTAATAGACCGCGCCAAAGGAATTTTGATGCAAGCGTTAAAAATCTCAGAGCCAGAAGCTTTCTCGTGGATTCAACGGGCAGCGATGGACCGCAGAGTCGGGATGAAAGAGGTGGCTCAAGCGGTAATTTCCCCTTCGGCGGTACTGGATCGCTGAGCGTCGGCGATGTTACAAACGAGTTACAACTTCGTTATAACTACAAAATTCACCTAATTTCAATTGCCAGCGCCTCAGACGGGCGATAGCCTTTCACCCTCCCTGTCCCGGGACACAAGTAACAGGAAGGCACTACATGAAAAAGTCGTATCGTGCTATTAGCATCGTCGCGTCAGTTGCGATGGTTGCTACGGCGCTTGTAGCAGGAACCTCTGCAGCTCAGGCTGCATCACCGGTTCTGACTATTTCGACCGATCTACCCCTTCAGGGTTCTTCGTTCGATTCTAATGATTCAACAAATAAGGCAATTGCTCTTTATTTGAAGCAGATCAATTACAAGGCTGGAAAATACACAGTCAAGTTGAAGATCTACGACAACGCAACTGCCGCCAAGGGTGGATGGGATGACGCCAAGTGCGCAGCCAACGCTCAAGCTCACGTAGCCAATAAGAGTGAAGTTGCCGTAATGGGTACTTACAACTCAGGTTGCGCAAAGATCATTGTGCCGATTCTTAACCAGGCACCTGGTGGAGCGATGACCATGATTTCAAACGCCAACACCAACCCAGGTCTGACAAAGACTTGGAATCCAGGTGAGCCAGATGTTTACTATCCAAAGGGAATCCGTAATTACGGACGCGTCTGCACAACAGATGATGTTCAGGGTTCTGCTGCTGCTCAATTCGCTAAGTCAATTGGCATTAAGAGCGTTTATGTTTTGAATGACACCCAGACCTACGGTCAAGGCGTTGCTCAAGCATTCACAACCGAAGCTAAGAAGATTGGTCTGACCGTGCTCTCAAGCGGGGCATATGGAGAAGGCTGGGATTCAAAGCAGTCTTCATACGAGGCTCTCTTTACAAAGATCAAAGCCTTGGCGCCAGATATGGTTTATATCGGCGGCATCTTTGACAATAACGGCGGACAACTTGTGAAGGATAAGACTAAAGTCCTTGGCGATAACACCGTCGTAAAGATGATGGCTCCAGATGGATTTACTGGATATCCAGATTTCAATAGCATGCCGGAAGCAGACGGTGCATACCTCTCCTTCGCTGGACTCTCAACCGAACTTCTTCTAAAGAACTCACCAAATGGTGCAGGCGCGAAGTTCGTTAAGGCATACAAGGCTGCTTATAAGAAGGATCCAGTCGGTTCATATCCAATCTACGGAGTAGCTGCAGTTCAAGTTATCTTGGCTGCACTTGCAAAGTCAGATGGAACCCGAAAGGGCGTAACTAACGCCATCTTCTCCGGCGCCGGAATCACAATTCCTGCCGCCCAGTCTGTACTCGGTAAGGCGCTGGTTATCAGCACTTTGTCCGGTGACACATTGGCAAAAGACATCACCATTGAGCAAGTCACTGGTGGACAAGAGACAACACTTAAGGCTTGGACTGTTAAGTAGTCCTAGTTATAAGTGATTCAGAGTTGATGGGGTGGGCGTAATGCCCGCCCCGTCAACTTTTTAATTAAATAGTTTCTCTGGTTTTTTGGCGAACCTGTATTAGGATGGGCCAATTGCCTTTCCCGTATCTTCTGAAGGAGATTGTGTGTCAATATTGAGTAGCGGCTATCAAGCACGATTGGATCGCCGCCGCTTTTTTGAACGCTCCTTGAGCATAATTGCCGGTTGTGGAGTTCTATTCTGGCTTGGGATAAATTTTGCAAAATCTCCTTCACAGTTTTTTCAAGCATCCCTTATCGGACTTTCAAATGGAGTGCTGTACGCCCTCATTGCCTTGGGCTACACACTCGTTTATGGAATTATTGAATTAATTAACTTCGCACATGGCGATTTATTCATGTTGAGCGCTGTATTTTCTGCAAATTTCATAACAATCTGGTTTCATACGGACTCATCCGGTCCTGCCGGATGGGGTCTATTTCTAATGTGCTTGTTGACGGTCATGATCTTTGCGGCCACGGTCAACGTTGGAATTGAGAGGTTCGCTTATCGTAGATTGCGCAGGGCGCCTAAACTCGCTCCATTAATTACCGCTGTTGGCGTCTCGTATGTGCTGCAATTTATTGGATTGCGTTGGAACGGTTCGGGTCCAAAGACATGGAATAGCGTTTTGCCGGCTGGTAGCTTCTTTATCGGCTCGGTAAAGATTCCTTATACAACTGTTCTGTCCTTCCTTATTACCGCTCCACTCTTACTTTTGATGTCTTGGATCGTAACTCGCACCCGTCAGGGCAAGGCCATGAGAGCAACGGCGCAAGATCAAGATGCGGCGCGCCTCATGGGCATAAATGTGGATCGGACAATTTCATTTACTTTTGCACTGGGAGGCGCGCTAGCTGGCGCCGCAGGGTTGCTTTTCCAACAGACCCGTGGATTGACAAGTTATAACCTAGGGTATCAATTGGGTCTAATCGCATTTACCTCCGCTGTTATGGGGGGAATTGGCAATTTGC
>JANXME010000059.1 GCA_025354785.1 Actinomycetes bacterium
TTCCACTGGCGGCCGTAGAGTTATATATCCATGGCGCAGGGTGGGAACTTCGGTGGGCCACCAAATCATTGGTGAAGTATTGCCTATCTTTCCTAAACGGCGTCGAGAGTGTCACGTGCAGGGACAAAGTATTCTTTATTATCCGGCGAGGTCCAGATGCAGGAACCATCACTTTCGCTTTGAAGCTTCCAACCGCCATGGGTTTTTAAGCGGTGATGCCTGCGACAGAGAACCCCTAGATTTTTTGGTGATGTGGATCCACCACTTTCCCAACTTTGGGCGTGATCGAGATCCGACAAGCGGGCTGGCGCGCGGCAACCCGGAAATCTGCAAGTGCGATCCCGGGCTAGAAGAAAATCTACAAGGGGCTGGGGAGGTTCGTACGACTCTCTTCCGTAATCTAGAAGGGCTCCAGTTCTTGGATCGGTAATAAATCTGCGCCATTTCGCGTCGGATGCCAACTCTCTGGCGAGCGAGGCAGGAATTGCTCCATACCCCGAGAGTTGTCCAGGGTTTTCCGCTAGCCCAAGCAGGGTCGGAAGATCAATCGTTACATTTATAGTGATAGGTCGACGCCTTGATCCCGATTTTCGGGAGTCAATACCGATCACCTCAGATCCGGCTAGGGCAGGGGAGATAGAAGGTGCAAGAGAACTCGCGCCTTCGAGCGAACCTGGACTTGCAAGCGAGACAGTAGATGTATCGCTCTCGGTGAAGAATCGCTTTGCCAATGTCGTTAAGGCATCGGCTCGGAGCATCTCCACAGTTCTAAGCTGGCTGCCCGCATTCTTATCTCGATCTTCAATAACTAATGTTTCTATCGCCGACATTACAAATTGCGCATCAACTGCTGGCAATATCGCCACTATTGTGGACATCCCATCGGCTTCGCGGTAGCAATTAACGCGGCGAGTATCCGATGCAACCGAGCATGTATCTTCAAAATCTTCTGGCGCAATTTTGGCGAGGGTAGTTCGCACTTTATTCGCTACTTGCGCGGGGGTGTGAAACTCAGCGTGAGCAATGGCTCGCTCCTCCACGGTGAAGATTGCGAAAGGAGTGAGTCCATCCCGAATAGCCGTGGCAGTTTCTCTTGCTATAACGGTTGCGTGGGCTGGGGAAATTTCGCCAGAAGCCAAAGCAGAACATGTATTGGGAAGATGATTGACTAGGGTTCGTGCAATGTCGATGCGCATTTGCGCCGTTGAACCAGAAAGTCGCAGCGCGGTTGCGACGTCTTCACGCTCTGCGTCATCAACACCTTCCCATGGATTGTCGGCGACCGAAGGTTGCTCACCAGCTACCGCCACTATTGCCCTTTGCATGGCAGCCTGCAACCAACTGGTTTGCCGTTCTAGGGCCGCTAAATAATCAATACGCGCCGAGCGCTGCAACCTAAGAGGGTCAATACCTAGAAGTTCGGTTAATACATCGATATTGGGCGTTAAGAGTAAAAGCTCAGCTACGCGCGCACTTCTTCCCGCAATGATCTCAGAAACGCCGTAAGGGGCGCTTGTATTCGTATCGCCCATTTTATTTGACGGTGGCGTGATGGCAAGCCAAGCGCGAGTACTAGCCGATTCCGGAAGAGAAGATGACTCTGCATCTCCCGATTCAACGGTCTTCTCTTTCTGGGCGCTCGTTAGCATCTGCATATATTGCAAGACGGTGCTGACAAATAGTGGAAGTTATCCCCAGCCTGTTTTGCGATTCTAAATGTTAGCCCTCGACCACCGTCTTGGGGGCCCCATGCACATCTAGGGATTGATGCACGGCTGGAATTGTCCCCAGCAGACCTTTTTGGAAATCCTCAAAAGCTTGTAAAACTTCGCGTCGAGTATTCATCACGAATGGCCCCATCCATGCAACCGGCTCTTTAATAGGTTGCCCGCCGAGAATAAAGAGATCCAACTCAGGACTGCGACTTTCCTGCACATCGGCGGCCCGCACGACGATTGTGTCACCATCGCCAAATACCGTCGTTTGTCCTGTTTGAACCGGTCGTCGTTCTTCGCCCACATATCCAAATCCAGATGCCACATAAACCAGCGCGTTGTAATCCTTACACCAAGGAAGGCGAAGCTCTGCACCAGCTTGCACCGTTGCATGAACCAAGGTGATTGGCGTTTGCGTCGATCCTGGTCCCTGATGGCCTGCTAACTCTCCGGCAATAACGCGAATTAGCGAACCCCCATCTTCAGATGCCAGTAAAGCAACATCACGAGCCCGCAGATCCTGATACGCGGGTGCAGCCCATTTCTTTGCTGCCGGTAAGTTGACCCAAAGCTGGAATCCGTGAAAAAGTCCGCCGCTCATGACCAAACTCTCCGGTGGAGTTTCAATATGCAAAATCCCGGCTCCCGCAGTCATCCACTGCGTATCGCCGTTTGTGATCGTTCCACCACCGCCGTTGCTATCGCGGTGATCAAAGATTCCATCGATAATGTAAGTAACTGTTTCAAACCCGCGATGGGGATGCCAAGGGGTTCCTTTCGGCTCACCGGGGGCGTACTCAACTTCACCCATCTGATCCATCATTATGAAAGGGTCAAGTTGTGCCATATCAATACCAGCAAACGCCCGACGAACCGGAAAACCTTCACCCTCGTACCCTTGTGGCGCGGTGGTAACGCTTCTGACGGCGCGGGCTCGCAAAGTTGGATCAGAAATGATGCGCGGAAGAACAGTTATATCTTTAATGGTAACGGCTGGCACTAATCTCTCCTTGGTTCGGACTCGATACGACTCGAACAGAGCCAAGAATAGTTGAAAGTTCAACTATCTGCAACTTCGCCCGATCGGAATCTAGCCCTTGAAGGGTTGGAGTTGGCGCAGAAGAAACCGCTAAAGGCGACTGTGCTTTTGTCCTTCCAGTCGCCGTAGCGGTTTATTAAGCCTAACTAGAGATTCTTGAGCGCGCTCACGACTTTGGTCAGCGTATCTTTCGCGTCTCCAAAGAGAAGCGTCGTCTTTGGATCGTAGAGAAGTTCGTTCTCGATTCCGGCAAAACCTGGACGCATGGAACGCTTTAAGAAGACCACGTTGGCAGCATCTGCCACCTCCAGAATAGGCATTCCATAAATCGGGCAACCCGGAGAGTTCTTAGCTGCGGGATTGACTACGTCGTTGGCGCCGATGACCAGTGCTACATCGGTCTGAGCGAAGGTCGGGTTGACCTCTTCCATTTCCTGCAATTGCTCGTATGGAACATTTGCCTCTGCAAGGAGCACGTTCATATGACCTGGCATACGTCCGGCGACCGCGTGAATTCCGTAGGCAACATCTATACCCTTGCTCGCCAATACATCAGCTAACTCGCGAACTGTGTGCTGGGCTTGGGCCACAGCTAGCCCGAATCCGGGTACCACCACAACGCGACGGGCGTAGTTCAACAAAATTGCAATATCTTCTGGCGATCCAGATTTTACAGAACGAGATTCCGCCGCCCCTGAAGCCTCTTGCGGCTTTGCCGTAAAGGCTCCAAAGAGAGTTTTGAAGAGCGATCGACCCATTGCCTCCGCCATCAAGCGCGTCAGAATAGTTCCGCTCGCACCGACCAAAGTTCCAGCCACTATAAGCAGGGTTGTCTGTAAGACATAACCGCTTGCCGCCACTGTTAACCCGGTAAATGCGTTCAAAAGTGAAATCACGATTGGAACGTCGGCCCCGCCAACTGGAAGCACGAAGAGAACTCCAAAAATAAGTGAGAGAACGCCAAGCACAGCCAGAGATTTATTTCCACCGGTATTAATAACCCAACCAGCGGCAGCAAAAATGCCCGCCACGTTGGCCGCGATTAGGAATCGCCCACCTGGAAATACCACTGGACGAGTCGTCATTATCTCTTGCAATTTAGCAAAGGTAATAACCGAGCCCGAGAAGGAGACGCTTCCTACAACAACGGTAAATACTGTGGCAATTACCGCGGCAGAACTTGCTCCATCGCCCAATTTCAAATATTCAACGATCGCAACTAAGGCTGCGGCGCCACCACCCACACCATTAAATAGCGCAACCAATTGTGGCATTTGGGTCATTTGAACTTTTCGTGCAGCGGGTACGCCCACGAGAAGTCCAATGGCAATTGCAGCGACAATTAGACCGAGGTGATGCAATGGCAGTGAGTGATATTCACCTTCACCCTTGTTACCAGTAAAGAAGAAGACCAGAAGAGTTGCAATTGATGCTCCCGCTGCGCCGATTAAGTTGCCGCGGCGTGCAGTCTTGGGATGTGACAGGCCCTTTAGGGCGAGAATAAAGCAGACGGAAGCGACTAAGCCGATGAGGTCGTACAGATTGCGGCTCACTTTTTCTTCGCCTTAAACATCTCGAGCATGCGGTCGGTAACTACGAAGCCACCCACCATATTTATGGTAGCCAGCACAATCGCTACCAGTGCTAGGGAGAGTTGCAGATTATTTGAGGCGTGGTCGGCGACCACTATCGCCCCCACCAAAATAACTCCGTGAATCGCATTTGCACCGCTCATCAGCGGGGTATGTAGAGTGGAGCTCACCTTCGAGACCACTTCAAACCCCACAAATATTGCCAGGGTAAATATGGAGAGAAGCGCCAGACCATTACTCATCATTTTTTG
>JANXME010000065.1 GCA_025354785.1 Actinomycetes bacterium
TACCCAATGATGATGGCAGTTTGGAAATGGGCACCAGCGATCGCGGCTGGAAATACCGTAGTGCTCAAACCAAGTCCCACTACGCCAGCGAGTACCTCTTATATGGCCAAAATAATGGCGGAGTTTTTACCCGAAGGCGTCATGAATGTGGTTTGTGGTGAAATTGGCGCGGGAAAGGCGTTGGCCAGCCACGCAATCCCAGCAATGGTCTCGATTACTGGCTCGGTGCGCGCTGGCATGGACGTCGCGGAGACCGCTGCTAAACAAGTTAAGCGCGTCCACCTGGAGCTAGGTGGCAAAGCCCCGGTCGTCGTTTTCAACGATGCAAATCTGGAAACGACAGCGGAGGGAATCGCGATTGCGGCCTACTTTAACGCCGGTCAAGATTGCACGGCCGCTACCCGAGTTCTCGTGCAATCTGGAGTTTACGAGGAAATGGTTACTTTGCTGACAGATCAAGCAAAAAGCCATATCGCCATGGGAGCCCCCCATGAAGATGTTTTAGTTGGTCCACTAAATAACGCAAATCAACTTGGAACAGTTAGTGGATTTTTGGAACGAATACCTTCTCATGCACGTATAACCACTGGAGGGCAAGCAAAATCAGGTCCGGGCTTTTTCTTTCCCCCCACCGTTGTCGCCGATCTCTTGCAATCCGATGAAATGGTTCAGAGGGAGATATTTGGTCCGGTTATTACGATTCAGCGCTTTGAGACCGAGGAAGAGGCGATCGCTCTGGCAAATGGTGTGGAATACGGCTTGGCCTCTAGCGTTTGGACTCGCGATCATGGTCGCGCCATGCGAATGGCAAAAGCTTTTGATTTCGGCTGCGTCTGGATAAATACACACATTCCGATCGTGGCCGAAATGCCCCACGGGGGATTCAAAAAATCTGGCTACGGTAAAGATCTCTCGGGCTATGGCTTTGAGGATTACACCCGTATCAAACACGTCATGACAAATCTCAATACCTGAGTGCTTGATTGGCGACAGAATTAGTTTGCAAGGCATAAACTTTCGCTGTAGTTAGCAACCCACCGGAATAGGAGCAGAAATGACCACTAAGGACCCTTTATCTCCGCAAATTCACGAAATTGTTCGTGCGCAACTTTCGCGCCGTGGGTTTATTGCTGGGGTTGGTGGCGTTGGAGCCGTTGGCTTGCTCGCGGCATGTGGGAGCAAGACCAAAACTGCCGCAGAGACCGCGGCCGGTGCTGGTGGAACGGTTCGTTGGGCAAATTGGACGCTTTATTTAGATTACGACACAAAGACAAAAAAGTATCCAACTTTAGAAGCATTTCAAAAGGCTTCAGGAATTACCGTTTCTTATAAGGAAGATATAAATGATAACGATGAGTTCTATGGCAAGGTTCAAGGCCAGCTAAAACTTGGTCAGGATATTGGTTACGACATAGTCACTCTGACCGACTGGATGGCAGGACGTTGGATTCGCTTGGGTTATACGCAGAAGCTAGATATTGCGAACCTGCCAAATAAAGTCAACATTCTGGACAAATTATCTACCGTTGGATTCGACAATGGTCGCAATAATTCACTTACTTGGCAGACAGGTTTCGCCGGTTTTGGTTGGAATAAGGAGAAATTACCGGGAGGCATACATTCGCTAGATCAACTCTTTGCTCCGGCCAACAAAGGCAAAGTAGAAGTGCTTTCCGAAATGCGCGACACCATGGGAATCATCATGCAATACCAAGGCGTCGATATCGAGTCTGGATTTACAGAGGCGCAATTTATGAATGCCATCGATTTCTTGCAAAAGAAAATATCAGATGGTTTCATTCGTAAAGTAGCAGGCAATAGTTATAAAGAAGATTTAATCAGTGGGGATGCACTCGCGGTCATCGGTTGGTCAGGGGATGTATTCCAACTTGCCAGCGAGAACGATGGCAAGTTTGACTTTGCAATTCCAGAAAGCGGTGGCACTCTTTGGAGCGACAATATGATGATTCCATCAACTTCAAAAAATAAGGTCAATGCCGAGAAGGTAATGAATTATTATTACGAGCCAGCCGTTGCTGCCCAAGTAGCTGCCTATGTAAATTACATTTGTCCAGTAAAAGGGGCTCAGGCTGAGATGGAGAAGATCGATCCCAAGTTGGCAGCGAGTCCATACATTTTCCCCACGACCGAGACGCTCAATAGCGTCAAAGTATTTCGTTCACTGACGCCGGCAGAAGAGACCACGTTCTCCACCGCTTTCCAAAAGGCCACTGGCAACTAGTGTCGGATGCCTCGACCTCCTCGCATGGGGATCTAATCCTCACGCGAATTTCAAAAACCTTTGGGGATTTTGTCGCAGTAGATGATTTATCGCTAACAATTACGGAAGGTTCATTTTTCGCTCTGCTGGGTCCCTCGGGATGCGGGAAGACTACGACCTTGCGGATGATCGCGGGTCTGGAAGAACCAACCGTTGGCTCTATTTTTATTGGCGAAACCGATATCACTACCAAAAAGCCATACCAGCGGCCCGTAAATACTGTTTTTCAGAATTACGCTCTCTTCCCACATTTGAGCATTTTTGAAAATGTGGCATTCGGGCTGCGCCGTCGGGGGATCAAGGATGTAAAAGCACAGGTTGATAAAGTCCTGCAATTGGTCGAGCTTCCACACTATGCCGACCGCAAGCCCAATCAACTCTCTGGTGGCCAGCAGCAAAGAATTGCCTTAGCCCGCGCCATCGTTAATCGACCAGCGCTCCTACTTTTGGACGAGCCCCTTGGCGCCCTGGATTTGAAATTACGAAGACAAATGCAGATTGAATTGAAGTGGATTCAAACCGAAGTGGGATTGACCTTTGTTCATGTCACTCATGACCAAGAAGAAGCGATGACAATGGCGGACACGATTGCGGTGATGAATGAAGGACGCATTGAGCAGATGGGCTCTCCAACGGATCTTTATGAATCTCCCGCAACCGCTTTCGTCGCCAACTTCCTGGGGCAATCAAATTTGATCAGGGGTGTATCAACTTCATCTGATGGGGACTCTGAAGTGGTACAACTTCACGGTCAGAAAATATCTTTGCTCAAATCACGCAATCAAGCCGATGGCGCTTCGGTACTTGTTGGAATCCGACCCGAAAAGATTCGCATAGATCTGCCAGATGTCCCAACCACGGGTAATTCACTAACCGGTGGCGTGGTTTCTGACGTCTCCTTTGTGGGGGTAAGTACTCAATATGTAGTCGAAATGCCTTGGAAACAAGATTTAATGGTTTTCGAGCAGAACGACGGAGGTACGCCGACCCTTCGCCCAGGCGATCCTGTTTCACTTTCTTGGAACGTCCCATTCACATTTGGGTTGGATGGATCCCAAGATGTAAATGCCGGTTCGAAAGTTGAAGAAATCGAATAATGGCTTATCTCCAGAGTATGGCCACCCGCGCGAACTCTTTCACGGGCAAAAAGGGGCGACTTCCGTATCTGCTTTTGGCGCCCGGGCTAGTCTGGCTCTTTACTTTCTTTGTTCTTCCTATAATAAATTTGGCAGGAACGTCTACTCAGACCCCCGTTCCCGGCGGGGATACTGGTCAATACGTTCAGACATTTCGCTTTGCCAATTACATAGATGCTTTTAACGCCAGTCGCGAACAATTTGCCCGCTCCTTTATTTATGCAACTTTGGCAACTTTGCTGGCACTTGCGATTGCATACCCCTTGGCTTACGCAATTGCTTTTCGTTCGGGGAAATTTAAGAACCTGCTTTTAGTCCTTGTAATCGCCCCATTCTTTACCTCATTTCTCTTGCGAACCGTTGCCTGGAAGCAAATATTGGGTGAATCCGGATTTGTGGTTCCGACGCTGCGTGCGCTCCATATTATTGGGCCGCAAACTACTTTGACCGCTAGCGCTCTGGCAGTGGTAACCGGAATGACTTACAACTTTTTGCCCTTTATGACCCTGCCCCTATATGCCTCATTGGAGAGAATCGATCCTCGAACTCTAGAGGCTTCCAATGATTTATATGCAAACGCATTCACGACCTTTCGAAAGGTAACCTTCCCACTTTCAATGCCCGGCGTCGTTGCGGGCACGCTGCTCACTTTTATCCCAGCAGCTGGAGATTATGTGAACGCCGCAATTTTAGGTAACCCCAACACGACAATGCTGGGAAATGTTATTGATTCCAGGTTCTTTCGAATTGTCGATTACCCAACTGCCGCCGCCCTCTCCTTTATGTTGATGGCGGCGATTTTAATCTTGGTGACGCTCTATATTCGCAAATCTGGAACGGATGAATTGGTATGAGCCAAGCACCAATCCCAACCTTGCCTTTGAATAAGCGCGCTTCTCGCTGGTTCGGTCGAAACTTGATCCGAATATATGCAGTCTTTGGTTTTACCTACCTTTTCGTTCCAGTGGCCTACACTTTCGCTTTTTCTTTTAATGATGCCGGGAAAAGCAACCTAACTTGGCGCGGCTTTACCTTTAATAATTGGAAGAACCCTTGTGGTGCACCCGATGTCTGCTCGGCTCTAGGAAATTCCATAAAGATTGGTCTCTTGGCCACTTTTGCCGCCACCATACTTGGCACTTTGATCGCGTTTGCCTTGGGGCGCCATCGTTTTCGCGGCCGCTCCACCACAAATTTGTTGATATTTCTTCCGATGGCCACCCCGGAAGTGGTGTTGGGAGCCTCGCTTCTTGCCATGTTCTTAGCTTTTAGAATTAATCCAGGTTTTTGGCCAACTGTTATCGCCCACATTATGTTTTGCATTTCTTTCGTCGTGGTCACGGTAAAAGCGCGTATAGCCAGTTTGGATCCGCGTCTTGAGCAAGCGGCGATGGATTTGTATGCCAACGAGCGTGAAACTTTTAGGCGCGTGACATTGCCGCTCGTGATGCCTGGTATCGCGGGGGCGGCCCTTCTCGCATTTAGCCTTTCTTTTGATGATTTCATTATTACAAATTTCAATTCTGGAACCTTGGTAACATTTCCAAAATTTGTCTATGTCTCGGCAGCCAGAGGTATCCCGGCACAGGCAAATGTGATTGGTTCATCCATGTTTTTCCTAGCTCTTTTTATCGTCGTGGCGGGGCAGTTGGTCAATCGCAAAAAGGTGCGCTAACCTAGACGCAGCCACAACGAACCACAGATTGTTAAAAAGAATCTGCGCTGTGGGGTGGAACTCCGGAGGACCCGGGACCACTTATTAAAGATGTTAAGGGGTGATTCCGGCTATAGCCGGATGACGCGATGGCCGACATCGATCCCATTATTTTGCAACACCTCTCCGACGTGCAG
>JANXME010000067.1 GCA_025354785.1 Actinomycetes bacterium
TGGGTCAAATGTAAGAGCAACCACGCCACGCCCCTTGCTCAAGGCTTTGGCGCGCGCCAAAATCTCTTGATGCCCTAAATGTACGCCATCAAAAATTCCAATGGCAACAACGTCGCCAGTGCTCTGCTCTCCCCCACGCCATTGCAAGCGATTCATACGATCATTCTTTCACATTCTTATTTGCGAAAACTGCGATGGGCGCCGCCTTGCCCGTCTTATTAAGTAAAAGCGCAACTAGGCGATCTCCAGAAAGGGCAGCGGTGATCGCATCAGAATCGTTTGCTTCTAGAGGTCTTCCAAAGGAGAGTTCGCGCTCTTCAATTAAGGAGACTTCGCGAAGTGCAAAAGTTAATCGGGCTACTTTGGCAATTGAAAGTGGCGAAAAATCCCCACTCTTTAAGCTGTCCACCGAAACCGCATTATCGAGAGTAAAAGGCGCGACGCAGGTACGGCGTAATCGGCTTAGATGTCCTCCCACTTTCAATCGATCGCCACAATCGCGAGCAATTGCACGAATAAATGTTCCAGGGCCACAGACGACTTCAATATCAATCTCTACCCTTTGATTTAGGTGTCGAATTTCACCGATGTTGATGGAGGAGATTTTGACTTCGCGCGTTGGAAGTTCGAACTCTTCACCAGCTCGGACCCTGCTGTAGGCGCGCTCTCCGGCCACTTTTACCGCCGAGACAGAACTTGGCCGTTGTTGTATGACCCCTACCATGGCCCGCAATTCTCGTTCTATTTCTTCGTCATGAATTTTTGAGGCATCTGTCTGGATTAGAATTTCACCTTCGGCATCATCGGTGACCGTGCTAACCCCCAAAACTATGGTTGCTTCGTAACGTTTCTGACCATCTGTTATGTATTGAAGTAGCCGCGTCCCATTTCCAAATCCCAGAACGAGAACTCCAGTTGCCATCGGGTCTAACGTGCCGGCATGTCCAACTTTCTTTGTTCCAAGAGCACGCCTGGCAATCGCAACCACATCATGGCTTGTCATCCCCGCCGCTTTATCAACCACGAGGAAGCCATCAGTTATCAAGATGGTCGACCTATTCTTGTGGATCTTTGGGGCGCGTAACTTTGTAAGGATCAGACTCGCCGGCGTAGGAAGCGCTTTCGCGCAGCGCTTTAACTGCCGCATCTCGCTGGTGGACCGTCTCTAACAGAGAATCCAAAGCTTGGGCATTTTCAGGCAAGCCATCGAGAAAGAATGCAACCGAAGGCGTTAATCGCATCCCTAAATCTTTTCCCAGCGCCGCTCGAATTACTCCTTTGGCACTTTCTAATCCCGCCGCAGTCGCTTCGCGCTGTGCGTCATCACCCAAAACGGTATAAAAAATGGAAGCGTTCTGCAGATCTCCGGTGACGCGCGCGTCTGTAATCGTGACGAAACCCAAACGAGGATCCTTAATCTTGCCCTCGAGGAGCTCGGCCACAACAACTTTGATGCGGTCAGCTACTTTCTGCGAACGATGTGACTGTCCCACTTTTTATACCCGCTTCTTCTCGCGCATCTCATAGACCTGAACAACATCGCCAATTTGTACATCTTTATGGGCGCCCAGGCCAATTCCGCACTCAAAGCCCTCGCGGACTTCAGTGGCATCATCCTTAAATCGCTTCAAAGATTCGATGCTAAGTCCATCAGCAATCGATTCACCAGCACGCAACAATCGGGCTTTTCCGTTTCGACGAATAACCCCGTCCAAGACGATAGATCCGGCGATGTTTCCGAATTTGCTCGATTTGAATATCTCGCGTATCTCGGCACTTCCCAGAACAACCTCTTCGAACTCGGGCTTGAGCAAGCCCTTGAGGGCAAGTTCAATTTCATCGATTGCTTGGTAAATGACGGAGTAGAAACGAACATCTACTCCCTCCTGATCGGCAAAGATCGCAGTTTGTGGCTCTGGCTTCACGTTGTAACCGATGACAACGGCAGTGGATGCCGAAGCCAAGGTGATATCGCTCTTGGTAATCGCACCGACGCCGCGATGAATAACTCGCAAGTCAACTTCCGCTCCAACGTCTAGGAGCATTAAGGCATCTTCCAACGCCTCTACCGAACCACTTACATCGCCCTTGATAATCAGGTTCAAAGTGGTGATCTTCGACTGCTCCATAAAGTCTTCCAGCGAAACTTTCTTGCGCGCTTTCGCCAATTGCGCGTTGCGCTCTGCCGCTTGACGCTTCTCCGCGATCTGGCGCGCAGTTCGATCTTCGGCCGCAACCAAGAAGGTATCTCCTGCGCTTGGCACGGATGTAAATCCGAGCACCTGCACTGGACGCGATGGGCCCGCGGTTTCTACGTTATCGCCATGCTCATCTAACATCGCGCGAACTCGACCAAAGGAACCACCGGCAACGATCGCATCGCCAACTTTTAGCGTTCCACGCTGGACAAGAACCGTTGCAACAGGGCCGCGGCCTCTATCCAAGTGCGCTTCAATGGCTACACCGCGCGCGTCATCATCTGCAACTGCTTGAAGATCGATAACTGCATCTGCCGTTAAGAGAATGGAATCGATTAACTCTTTGATACCAGCGCCGGATTTCGCAGAAACATCAACGAAAATAGTATCTCCGCCGTATTCCTCTGCCACCAGGTTGTATTCGGTGAGTTGTTGACGAACCTTTTCGGGGTTTGCGCCTTCCTTATCGATCTTATTTACCGCTACAACAATTGGAACATCAGCGGCTTGGGCATGGTTTAGCGCCTCAATTGTCTGCGGCATAACTCCATCGTCGGCAGCAACGACGAGAACCGCAATATCGGTTACCTTCGCGCCGCGCGCACGCATAGCTGTAAAAGCTTCATGGCCCGGGGTATCGATAAAGGTGATGGCGCGATCTACGCCATCGTGGGTGTGATGAATTTGATAGGCCCCAATGTGTTGAGTAATTCCTCCGGCTTCAGTCTGCACAACCTCAGTCTGGCGAATAGCATCCAGCATGCGGGTCTTACCGTGATCTACGTGACCCATAACAGTTACAACTGGCGGACGGAGAACCAATTTAGATTGATCCAAAGATGCCAACTCTTCATCTAAATTGATATCGAAAGTATCTAAAAGTTCGCGGTCTTCATCTTCTGGACTCACGATTTGGATTACATATCCGAGTTCGCCACCAAGGAGTGCAAAGGTGTCTTCATCTACCGATTGCGTGGCAGTAACCATTTCACCTAAGTGAAAAAGGGCGGCAACCAGGGCTGCTGGATCGGCGTTTATTTTCTCAGCGAAATCGGCCAATGAGGCTCCGCGGCGCATCCGCACTGCAGTCTTTCCATCACCGTGAGGAACAACTGCTCCGCCCAATTGAGGTGCTTGCATATTGTCGAATTCATCGCGTAACGCTTTTCTGCTCTTAGGTTTGCGCTTACTACTCTTACTTGCATTCTTTCCAAATGCACCACCCGTGCTTCCGCGCTGTGGTCTTCCGGCTCCGCCCGGACGAGCAGGAGCGCCACCTGGTGCACCAC
>JANXME010000071.1 GCA_025354785.1 Actinomycetes bacterium
TTTGCCTCCCGTTTGCCCCGTCGATAGCGGCAGCTTCCAGGAGCTCACTTGGAATCGCTTGTAGCGCTCCATTTGAGATCAAGTAGAAGTATGGGAAACCTAGCCAGACGCTTACTAAAATCACAGCGATACGCGCGAAGCTGGCGTTAGAGAACCAAGCAATATGGGTGTGGAGAATATTATTTATCGCCCCAAATTCGGTATCAAACATTCCAGCCCAAATCAGGATACTCATAAGGCTCGGCATCGCATAAGGCAAAATGAGAATTGATCTATACATGCGGCGACCGCGCATCGGCTTGTTTAGCGCCAACGTGAGCAGTAGCCCCACAGCAAAAGAGAATCCAACCGTGGAAAGAGCAAATATAACGGTCCAGATAAAAACCCGAATAAAGGGACCGCGCACGGAACTATCTGTGATGAGTTTCGTATAATTTGTAAACCAGATGGGGGCACGCCACCCGGGCTCTAGAATTTCCTTGGGGTTATCTGGATTGGCGTAATTGCCTTTTCCATTATCGCGATAAACCTTGCCATCTACTAAACTCTTAAAAGTATCGCTGCTGGCAATGTATTCCAGATTACGCTTAAAAACGGCGCCAACATCGACACCTTCGACGGATATATAGTAGTCGCCAGCATACTTATACTTTATTTTTGAATATGTATCATCTCCGGAAAGAATGTCAGCTGAAATTCGCGTAAAATTCTCGGTTCCAACGGCGACCTTTAGATCATTTACTTGGACATCAGCTAGCGTTAACTCCACTTTTTTCGTAGCCGTAGATAAAAAATAGCGGTTGACCGTTGAGTCCGAGGCCAGAATTGCAAATTCTCCAGTGCCAGTCTTTCCGACCACGATATCAAAGGTGGTCCCGGCTTCATCAGGCTGTACGCCAAGGGCGGTGAGCTGTTCGATCGCCCCATGTTTTGAAATGTAGTTGCCAGTCTTGTAATTATAAGTTGACATCACGACTGTAAAAATTATTGGAACTATTACGAAGGCAATTAAAAATAGGCTGCCAGGAAGCAAAAACTTAAAAGGCACTGACTTTGAAGTTAAGTAGAAGAAATTTAAAGCCACAATTGCCACCAACAGAAAAAGGGCGATCAAATATTCATTCTGGGCAAAGGCGCTCTGGATTAAAAGTAAAAATATCGATGAAATTCCCGCTAATAGAACGAGCTTGGTGACTAGGGCAAATTTGCCTTTAAATAACAAGCCCACCTACGTCACCGTCTCCTTAGTTTCCTCTTATTTCTTGCCAGACGCTCTTGCGTACTATCTCAGGAAAACTCTCCTAATGTAAGAAGTGTGGGCGGGAATTGTTCCCGCCCACACTATCTAACATTCTTTCTAGCTACCTAAGTCTTCCTTTTTACAGGTCGGCCTTTCCGGCAGCTACATTCTTCTTCCAGATTGCCGCGAGCTTACGCGCCTCGACAAGTGGATCTTTCTTGTTGATTAGTACAGCGGTCCAGTAGGCAGGGGCTGAATCCCAATAACTAGATCCACCTGCGTTTGAATTCAGGAAAGCTCCAATTTGTGGAATTCCAGCCAGGACTGCGGCAGAACCGAAACCCTTCTGACCTGCGGAGAGAGATGCATCTGCACCCGCACCCTTAGCAGCTGGTGGTCGGTTCTCAATAGTTTGATATGCAACTTGACCAGCAGTTGATCCAAAGAAGTTGGTAAGAACTGATTTGGCACCTGCAGCAACGCCGTGCTTCTCAGCAAAAGTGGTAAGCAGTGCGCCACTTACGCTACCGAACATGTGACCGTATCCACCTGTTACGGATGGAACAGGCATCAAGTTCATTTCAAAGCCCTTTGCTACGTAATCTTTCCACTCCCAGTTGCCGATGATGGCGTAAGGGACAGTTCCGGCAAGAAAGTTATCTTTGCAACCAGTATCTGTTGCTGGGAAGAAACCGTTGCTCGTACCGTCGGTATTAAGCAATTGAGTTTTTACATTGTTACCAAAGGTGGTTGGGTTGAAACTTTGGACTGTATTTGCGGCACCTTTAGGGGTCATCAAATATGCATCAGCACCTAGCGCTGAGAATACTGAGTGAGCTCCCCATGACATTCCGCCACCAGCAACACAGAGACCAGCCTTCAAGCTCTTGGCGGTCTTGTTTGCCTTGTAGAAGGCAACCATGTCACCGAAAGTCTTTGGAGAAGTGGTTGTCAATTTGGTATTGAAAATCATAGCGACGTCATTAACATCAACTGGAACTCCATAGAGCTTTCCTTTGTAGGAGAGGTCAAAGAAATTAGCCGCATTGAAGTTGGCCTTCTGGCTGGCAGTTAAAGTAATTGGCGCAAGCTTTCCGCTCTTGGCGCCAGTTGGAACCCAGTCATTTGCGGCAACGACGATATCTGGACCAGTTGTTCCAGTCGCCTTGTCAAAAGCATCCTTTAGAGCATCAAAGCTCGAGAATGAAACGATCTTGATTGTGAAACCTGGAACCCAGTCACCCTTTGCCGCAATTACTTTGGCCAGGTTTGGTCCACGGGTTTCATCAGCCCATACAACAATTTCACCAGCAGCATGTGCACCCGGCACCAAAGCTACTGATAATGCGAGAGCCGCTGTGGTGAGTACACCTAGCGCGCTCAGACGCTTACGATTCATGCTTTTCTCCTTATTAGTTAATTGGTTACTGCTCTTTTTTAATATCGGCAATACGTGCGATTGGGTCAATCCTCCCCACCACCGGCACAGACTTCAAGCCAGAAACCCCATTCTGGACATTCTTTACCCGATTGTTATGAAGGGCTTTTCTTACTGTAATTGCAAGCAGGCAAAGTCCAGAAAACGCCTAACAGTGGGCGTTTTGTCGGTTACTTATGCAGGTGAAAGAGCGTCTCATCCCAACCGTTTACAGATTCGGCGGGGCGAATTCCTTGTCCGATATATCGAGCCGAAGGACGCACTAATCGACCAGTGCGCTTCTGTTCCAAGATATGGGCGGACCAGCCAGCCGAACGCGCAGCAGTAAACATTGATGTAAAAAGGTGCCCTGGGATTTGCGCAAAATCCAAAACAATCGCAGCCCAAAATTCAACATTGGTTTCAAGCACGCGCTCAGGGTGGCGTTCGTGAAGTTCTGACAGAGCGGCCTTTTCCAGCGCGAGCGCAACCTCGTATCGCGGGGCGCTCAACTCTTTTGCAGTGCGGCGCAACGTGCGTGCTCGTGGATCTTCTGCTCGATAGACACGATGCCCAAAGCCCATAAGCCGTTCGCCTCGATCCATAATTCCTTTTACGTAAGCAAGGGCGTCGCCAGTTTTTTCAACTGCCTCAATCATATGAAGTACGCGTGAAGGGGCGCCTCCGTGCAGTGGGCCGGACATCGCACCAATTCCGCCCGAGAGAGCTGCGGCAACATCTGCGCCAGTAGATGCAATCACGCGGGCAGTAAATGTCGAAGCGTTCATGCCGTGCTCGGCTGCGGAAACAAAATATGCATCAATTGCGCGAACGTGCATGGGATCTGGCTCTCCACGCCACTGGATCATCATTCGCTCGACCGCGTTACTTGCTTTATCAATATCGGATTGCGGAACAGAAAGTTGTGTAACTCCGCGCGCCGATTGTGCAACATAGGAAAGAAGCATCACCGAGGCGCGCGCTAAATTATTGCGAGCCTCTTCGTCGGAAATATCAAGAAGAGGTTTGAAGCCCCAAGCGGGCGCCAACATTGCGATAGCGGATTGCACATCAACTCTAACATCGCCGGTGTGTACCGGAAGCGGATAGGGCTCAGAGACGGGCAACCCCGGTTGAAATTCATTGTCGACTAGGAGTCCCCAAACATTTCCAAATGAAACGCGGCCGACTAGATCGTCTATATCTACACCGCGATAACGCAGAGCGCTACCTTCTTTATCTGGTTCTGCAATCTCTGACTCAAAAGCAATTACTCCTTCAAGTCCGGGTTTGAAATCGTCAGACACTTGTTTCTCCTCGTCCATACAGCGCCTTGGCTATATCGTCTGGGCTGCGCGTTTCACGCTCCAATGGTGGATATTCTCCCCCTGTATTTGGCCGGAAGTTACCAAAATTAGGCAAAGATGCGCTGGCTAGAAAAGTGACGTTAGATACATCTATGAGCCTAGAAAATCACGAAGCCGGCAGCGACTTGGATATTGCTGCCATGCGCCGCTCTTATGGAGAGCTGGGATTAGAAGAAGTTCCAGAAAATCCATTTTCGCTTTTTGCGCAATGGCTACAAGCGGCCAACGCCAATCCGGCAATCGTGGAGGCCAACGCTATGGTGCTCTCGACAGCGGACTTCCAGGGCCAAATAACATCTCGAACGGTGCTGCTCAAGGGAGTCACTGAAGAGCGCTTCGTATTTTTTACAAATTACAATTCGCGCAAAGGTCGAGCCATACATTCACAACCCCAGGTGTCGCTGCTCTTTCCGTGGTTTGCAATGGAACGCCAGGTCAGCGTGAGCGGATCCGCTGAGAAAATCTCAGAGGCCGAATCTGCAAAATATTTTGCATCGCGGCCGTGGGGCCATCAAATTGGCACCTGGGCAAGTCGCCAATCCGATCCCCTGGCAAGTCGCTCTGAATTGGAACTGCGCTGGGCGGCAGCCGCTGCTAAGTGGCCAGAAGGCAGCGTCGTGCCCAAGCCACCACACTGGGGCGGATATTGCGTGGCGCCGCAGGAAATTGAATTTTGGCAGGGTCGCTATTCTCGACTGCACGACCGAATCCGATATTCGCGCTCGGAAAGCGAATGGGAGATTCAGCGATACTACCCGTAAACTGCGCCAGTGACTGAGATAAAAATTCCCCAAGATCTAAAACCTAGCGATGGCCGTTTCGGTTGCGGCCCCTCCAAAATTCGTCCCGCTGCCTTAGCCGCCCTGGCCGCCAGCAATTCGCTGCTTGGCACCTCACACCGTCAGAAGCCGGTTAAGAATTTGGTTGGAGAAATTCGCAGTGGACTTGCCGGCCTCTTTGATTTGCCAACGGGCTATGAAGTCGTCTTAGGTAACGGTGGCTCTACCGCTTTCTGGGATATCGCCACCTTTGGCCTGATTGAAAGGCGCTCCCAGCATTTAGTCTTTGGCGAATTTTCTTCCAAATTCGCAGCCGCCGCCTCTGAATATCCCGGCATAGGCGATCCCACGATTATCAAATCTGAGCCTGGTACTCATCCAACTGCAATAGCCGAAGAGGGCATAGATCTTTACGCCCTAACCCACAACGAAACCAGTACCGGGGTCTGCGCCCCAATTATTCGTCCCGCGGGAACCGGCGATGCGCTGGTGGCGGTGGATGCGACCAGCGCGGCGGGGGCGATTGCCGTTGATGCTAAAGAGTTCGACGCCTATTACTTTGCGCCGCAAAAATCTTTCTCTTCCGATGGTGGTTTGTGGATCTCGCTAATGAGCCCTGCTGCCATCGAACGTGTGGCCAAAATAAAGTCTACCCAACGTTGGATTCCAGCTTTCTTTGATCTCACAATCGCAATTGAAAACAGCCGTTTGGATCAGACCTACAACACCCCCGCTCTAGCTACTCTTATTTTGCTAGCTGACCAGATTGAATGGATGAACACCAATGGCGGAATGTCCTTTTCGGCTGGTAGGAGTGCAGATTCTGCTGCGCGCTTGTACGGCTGGGCCGAAAAGACTCCTTACACATCCCCCTTCGTGGTTGACCCGGCCATGCGATCTAACGTGGTGGGTACGATCAATTTTGATGGTGCAATAGATGCCACAAAAGTAGCGGCGGCTCTGCGAGCAAATGGAATCGTCGATACCGAGCCATACCGAAAACTTGGAAAGAATCAATTGCGTATTGGCATGTTTCCAGCGATTGAACCAAGTGATATCGACGCACTAACTTCGTGTATCGATTACGTTGTAAACGCGCTTTAAAATAGGTGAAATGCAATAGATGAGCCTAAATCGCGATCGCTTTTTTTGGACCATCGCCGGACAATTAGCACTTGTCAATTTCTTTTTAGGTGGATTCGGACCTGCTCAACCTCTCTTAAGAAGTGAGCAGCAAACCTCTCTAACAGTTGCTGGGTTACACGGAACATCGATGGGGCTCGCCTCAATTCTGGCGGGTTTTTCCGCGCCGCACCTGGTCTATAGATTTGGCCGCACAAATATGGCATGGCTAGGGCTGGCGATTTTTACTGTCGGAGTTCTCGGTTTTATTTTTTCTCCACCAGTGCAGCTGACCCTCTTCGCAACTCTGCTTGCAGGATTTGGTACCTCCATGGTTATCAACGCAATGCTAAGCCAACTATCGCACCATTATTCTCGGCAACCATCCCAAGCAATTTCACAAGCGGCTGGCATTGGTTCGCTCGGCTACATTTTTGGAACCCTCGCGGTCGGGAGTATCGCTGGCACAGAACTTAGCTGGAGACTTGGTCTGGTAATCGTCGCTCCTTTTGCACTGGCTCTTTACATATTCAACCATCGAGAAATGGCGATGGAACACCGACCTGAAAAAAGTGGGCCACAGCGCGGAACTCTCAACCGAAGTTTTTGGATTTCCTGGATCGGATTCGTTGCCTGTATTTCTAGTGAATTTGCCACCACATTTTGGTCTGCTGCCCTACTACGGGATCGCACCAACGCCAGTGCTGCAATTTCCACTCTCTGCATCGTCGCGTTCGGCATTGGTATGGGAGTTGGACGCTGGTTCGGCCCTCGAGTTTTACGAAAATACAGTTTGGATTCTCAGGTCAAGACCATAATTACTCTGCAATTACTGGGTTTTCTAACCCTTTGGACCTCGCACACTATTTGGCACTCCCTCATTGCTCTGCTTGCGAGTGGGTTAGGTCTGGCCATGCAATTCGCGCTGATCTCGGTACGCCTTATTGGATTCAGTGAAAACCGACCGGATCTGGCAATCGGACAAAGTTCCTTGGCAGCTGGCCTGGCCATCGCCGGGGCGCCATTCTTGCTCGGACTCGCCGGCGATCACTTGGGAATTTCTAGAGCATTTCTTATGGTCCCAGTATTAATCACCATCAATTTGGCAATAATCTTTTTAGCTCCTTCCGAAAAAATAGCAGAGGAGATAAGCCATGAGTTATAAGGTGCGCCGCATCGTTACGCTAATCGCCTTGTTTGGTCTGCTAGCTCTCATTGTCATAAGTGGGCGGTAGAACTCCATCGATTGAAACATCCGCAGGAACGGAAATTTTATCGCGATAGCGAAACCAAGAAATCATTGCGGCACTGGCCGTAATTGCTCCACAAGAGGCCACCGTAAACCTGACCCCAATTCTCTCTGCGACAAAGCCAATTAGAGGCGATCCGAAGGGCGCGCCACCTAGAAAAACCAAAAGGTAGATTCCCATTATGCGACCACGTAAAACTGGGTCTGAGTTCATTTGCATCAATGTATTGGCCATAATCAAAGTGGTCAGCGCGAAAAATCCACAGACCGGTAGCCAAATCGCATATGCCAAATAACTCGGGGCGAAAGATAGAGTCGTAATTGCAAGGCCAAAACAGGTTGCACCAAAAATAACGAAACTTGGCTTTCGAAATCTATCCAAACGCGCGCTCAGCAGCGATCCCGATAGAGAACCAATGGCTAAAAAAGTACCCAATAGTCCGAAAGAAACTGCCCCTCGGTGAAAGACCTTAGTCGCCATCAGGGCATTAAATATCTGAAAGTTCAATCCGAAAGTGGCCATGAAAAAGATCACGATCATCACAACATGTAGATCTGGACGTGCTTTGGCATAGCGCAGACCTTCACGAATGCTTGCTACACCATCACTTTTCGGAATCGCGAAAAATTGGCTCCTTTGGAGCTTGATCAAAGAGGCAACCACCACAAGGTAAGAAAAAGCATTTATGATAAATGATGGTCCAGTACCAAAAGCTGCAATTAAGGCTCCGGAAATAGCTGGTCCAACCAAGCGTCCAGCGTTGAAATTGGCCGAATTCAGGCTCACTGCATTGCTTACGTCAGCGTGCCCGACAACTTCGGCATTGAAGGCCTGTCTGACCGGGTTATCAATTGCGTTAGCAGTCCCCAAAACAAAAGCCAGAAAAAATACATGCCATAGTCGAATGTTGTGGGATACCACCAATAGCCCCAAAACTGCCGAGGACGAGCCTGCTCCGAGGTTGGTCAGGATTAATACTTTTCGCTTATCGAATCGATCGGCCAACGCTCCACCGTGCAAACTAAACATCAGGACTGGTACAAATTGCAACGAGGTAACTAGGCCAAGGTAAGTTCCACTATGTGTAAGTTGTAAAACGAGCCAGTCCTGCGCAATGCGCTGAGCCCAAGAGCCAATATTTGATAGCGCGTTTGCGGCAAAGAGAATTCGAAAATTTCGGTGGCGAAAAGATCGCCAATTTCCGTTTTCGTCTATTCGCACCAATCGACCTCCGCTATTTCGCTATTATCTCGCGTTCAGTCTTCATTTTGCTATATTATTTTGCAATGTCTCAAAGTCCGAGATCGATAACGCTGCTTTTGCTTGCAGGAACTTCGGCCTGGGTTGTCGCTGGTGTAATCGCACTGGCGGCAGGAGCGCAATCAAAAATTATCTGGACCTGCATCGCCGGTTTCGTGCTGGGCTTGATTGGTACTCGTTACACCCGCAGGCGCACTCGCCGCAGCGGGCTTTAATTCTCTCTAATTTCCTACTATCGAGTTACTTATTATCGAGTTGGCCAGCGATTCCACGGAGTACCTTGCCCAGTCGCTCGGCTTCAACCGCGGTGGGATAGCGCGAATGGCGCAAGCCATTACTGACTTTGTCCAAAATCTTAATTGTGTCTTCAATCATTGCAGCCAGATCGTCGTAGCTGGTTCGCGAATTTTCCACCAGTGACGGCGGGGCATCGATGATTCGAATTGAGAGCGCCTGCGGACCGCGCCTGGAATCGGCGACGCCAAATTCCAACTTGGTGCCAGGCTTTACCGTTGTGACCCCCGCCGGCAGCGAGGCGGCAGCCAAATAAACGTCCTCACCTTCATCGGAGGCGATAAATCCAAACCCCTTTTCGAGGCTGAACCATTTAACGCGACCACTAGGCATGGGAAACACTCCTTTGATTTATCGACTCGTTTAGGCCTTTACTAGAAAGGGACAGAGGAGCAGTTTATCGCAAAGGCTCATTGGGTGGAACGCGATTTTGCGGCGCTCTGAGCGTAGTGGAGCGATTGTGCTCTTTTTCTTTTTAATCGCGAACTAGCTCAGATGAGCAAAATGAAGCTAAAGAGTGGCCTCTGAATGTGCGCCGCAACCATGATCAACGGAGACAACGCGTCCGTCTTCGGGAGAAATGGCATTGGCGCAGACCCCGAAAGCCGCTCGTAGCGAGCCAGAAATCGGCAAGAAAAAACCACATCCCGAGCAAGGTCTTGGCGCCGATTGCGCGATCGGAGCCTGCGGACCACGATCTCCGGCATACCAACGTTTACTGGCTTGGTCGCGTCCTTCAATAGAGAGAGTACGGGCTTTTCCAATTCCTAACTCCCAAAGCTGCGCTAAATCAAATTCATCATCTTGTAGTAGACCAGATTCAACTTCCACCAATCGCGCATCATCTAGCGAGGATGGAACAATATCCCCCACCCCTACATCGCCTGGTTGAATTCGATCGAAGTAGGGAATCCACTCCGGCGCCAATAACGCATCCGGACCAGGCAAGACCACGACATCACAGACCGTTGGCAAACTCTCGGCATCGACTTTGGTGATAGTGACTACCCAACGCCAACCTTTATATCCGGGCAAGAAAGCTTCAAATAAGTAACTTGCCATTCGATTTTCAACATCAAAGTCAACGCTTAAATATTCGCCAATTAATTGCGGATCCCCGACATCTGCAAGAAGGGCAGAACGTGCCAGATCTAACGCATCGAAATTCTGCTCAGGTAGATTTTTCTTGGAAGCCACCAGATAAGGATAAAGGAGAAAGGGCCCCACATTTACCGCAAAATCGAATTAATCGATTTGTGTAAAGAAGGGCCCTTCCCTAAATAAGCTAAAAGAGGCGTAGGACTTTCTTTAGAAGTCCATATCTCCGCCGCCGCCACCAGCAGGAACTGCTGACTTAGGTTCTGGCTTATCGGCAATAACGGCCTCGGTGGTGATGAAGAGCGCCGCAATTGAAGCCGCGTTCTGTAACGCAGATCGAGTGACCTTAGCTGGGTCAATAATTCCAGCCTTGATCATGTCCACATACTCACCAGTGGCAGCATTTAGACCCCAACCAGCTTCAAGATGTCGAACCTTCTCGACAACTACTCCGCCTTCGAGACCGGCATTTACTGCAATCTGTTTCAAAGGCGCTTCAACAGAGCTTTCAACAATCTTGGCTCCGGTTGCTTCATCGCCTTCGAGCTTCAATTTCGCAAATGCCACTTTTGCTGCCTGTAGAAGAGCAACTCCGCCACCGGCGACAATGCCTTCTTCAACTGCTGCCTTGGCGTTACGCACTGCATCTTCAATGCGGTGCTTGCGTTCTTTCAATTCAACTTCAGTAGCAGCGCCAGCCTTGATAACTGCAACTCCACCAGCCAACTTCGCCAAGCGCTCTTGCAACTTCTCACGGTCATAATCGGAATCGCTCTTCTCAATTTCGGAGCGAATTTGAGTTACGCGACCCTTAATCTGGTCTGCATCTCCGGCACCTTCCACGATTGTGGTCTCGTCCTTGCTGATAACGACCTTGCGAGCGCGGCCCAAGAGTTCGATTCCAGCCTGATCTAACTTCAGACCAACTTCCTCTGAAACCACAGTAGCTCCGGTCAGGATTGCAATATCTTGCAGCATCGCCTTGCGACGATCTCCAAATCCAGGAGCCTTGACTGCAGCCGAACGGAATGTTCCGCGAATCTTATTTACTACCAAGGTGGCAAGGGCTTCGCCTTCGATATCTTCAGCGATAATCGCAAGCGGCTTGCCTGACTGCATAACCTTTTCCAGAATAGGAAGAAGATCTTTAATATTTGAGATCTTCGAATTGGCGATCAAAATGTATGCGTCTTCCAAAACGGCTTCCATACGATCTGAATCAGTTACGAAATATGGCGAGATATAACCCTTGTCAAAGCGCATACCTTCGGTGAGTTCTAGCTCCAACCCAAAAGTATTTGATTCTTCAACGGTAATAACTCCCTCTTTGCCAACTTTGTCCATAGCCTCGGCAATCATGTCGCCAATAGTGGAATCCGCGGCAGAAATGGATGCAGTCGCTGCGATCTGTTCTTTGGAATCCACGCTCTTGGCCATCACGCCAAGTTCGGTGATGATGGCATCGACTGCTTTTTCAATTCCGCGCTTTAGCGCCATTGGATTAGAACCGGCAGCCACATTGCGTAGACCTTCGCGAACGAGCGCTTGTGCCAGAACCGTGGCAGTAGTTGTGCCATCGCCTGCAACATCATCGGTCTTCTTAGCAACTTCTTTAACTAACTCAGCGCCAATTTTTTCCCAGGGATCATCAAGATCAATCTCTTTAGCGATGGAGACGCCATCGTTGGTGATCGTGGGGGCTCCCCATTTCTTTTCCAAAACGACATTTCGTCCGCGAGGTCCAAGTGTTACTTTGACCGCGTCGGCAAGAATATTCATTCCACGTTCTAGACCACGTCGGGCCTCTTCGTTGAAGGCAATCTGCTTTGCCATAGTTAATTTCGCTCCTATGTTCTGGTGTTCTGGTTAACCTGCATGATGTTGGTGGGCGCTTTATCACTCGCACCCCGAGAGTGCTAACGCTAAATCTAGAGCAGGCGCGGGGCGCGGGGCAACTTCGGGGGCGGGTTAGGGCCGGTTAGGGCAATTAACGCGAAGATCGGGCGGCCATGCGGGCCTGGCGCAGGCGGCGCAGGCGCTTTACCAACATGGGAGAGGCCACCAGGGCATCTTCGCGGTCGATCAGATCATTGAGTAATTGGTAATAGCGCGGGGCGCTGAGGTCAAAGAGCTCCTTGATCGCACTCTCTTTGGCGCCGGCGTATCTCCACCAATTTCGTTCAAAATCCAGAATTCGAGATTCCAGGTCGCTCAAGGAGCCAATTGGTGACCCAGCAGGGGCTGCGCTCTCGTCCATATATGCAAGCCTAAAGCAAATCCCTCAATTGCGTGGGATTTAGAGCGTCGCCAAAATCTCATCAATATCGCGAACCTTGGTCCAAGGGTTAACGATGGCAAATCGCAAAATTGGTTTTCCGTGATGCGATGAGGGGGGAATGAATCCAATTTGATCTTTTAGGAGCGCCTCGCTCCATTTTTGATAATCCGATGGCCCCCAACCGCGGCGAGTAAAGGCAACAACTGAAAGTTCGGGTTGACAAATCAACTCCAAATCGGGATGCGCAGAAATTTTCTCCGCCGCTTGGCGCGCAATTTCCATCGTTGCATCCATAGCTTCTGCATAAGCATCGGTTCCATGGGCCGCCAATGAGAACCAGAAGGGCAATCCACGTGTACGACGAGTTAGATGAATCGCGTAATCAGATGGATTCCAAGCGCCGTCCTCTTGCAAAGTGTCGAGATAAGAAGCGTGTTGAGTATGAACGCTACGCGCCAACTCTGGATTTCTATAAATTAAGGCGCAAGCATCAAATGGAGCAAAGAGCCATTTATGGGGATCAACAATAAATGAATCTGCCATTTCAACACCGACAAATTTTGGTTTCAATTTAGGAGAGGCGAGCGCTGCTAATCCATATGCTCCGTCAACGTGAAACCAGAGATCGCGCTCTTTAGCGGCTTCGCCAACGCCCTTTAAATCATCAATGATTCCTAGATTTGTTGTTCCAGCTGTCGCAATCAGTGCGAAAACTCGCGAGGTGGTCGATGCGTGAAATTCGTCAATCACCCGGCCCGCAGATTCACCGCGCAATTTTCCAAATTCATCTGGTGCTATATGCAAAATGTCTACATCCATCACGTGAGCCGCCGCCGCTATCGATGAATGCGCCTCTTCACTGCATGCAATTGACCAACTCGTAACTTCTGGCCATTTCATACGGGCTTGCGCTCGAGCCACAACCAGCGCGGAAAGATTTCCCATTGTGCCGCCTTGCACAAACACACCACCGGCGCTCTTCGGAAGTCCAGCCAGATCGGAGAGCCAGCGAAGCGCTTGATTCTCGGCAAATACCGCACCAGATCCTTCCTGCCAGGATCCGCCGTACAGTGCGCTGGCACCGACAACTAAATCAAAGAGGTTTGCGTATTCGCTGGGGGCAGAAGGGATAAAGGCCAAGTTTCGCGGGTGATCGGTGGAAATGCAAGCCTTAGCCAGCACGCTTGTAAACACTTCTAGCGCTTCTTGTCCGCCGAGTCCCTTGGCAGTAATTGTGTTACCTACCGCGCTAAATAACTCGTCCGCCGTCAATGGTCCATCAAGTGGCGGATCGCTCTTGAGACGATGCAGACTATAAGAAAGGATTTCCGCGGCCAGGGCCTCTACCTCCGGCGTAAATTCATGCATGGGGCAAGTCTGCCACGATAAGGCAGAATCACACTATGCGCCTCCTCAAAACCTCTCACTTTGGCCCCACAGTCATCGTGACTTTGGTCAGTGTTCTACTTGCACGTTCGGTCCTCTCTGATGCAAAGTCGTTTTGGATTGGGTTAGCAGTTATTACTGGACAACTTTGCGTGGGATGGACCAATGACTTGGTGGACCTGGAGAGCGATCGCGCTGAAGGTAGGAAAAATAAACCCTTAGCGCAAGGAGCCATCTCCCCAGAATTTGTAACGCGCTCCACTTTTGTGGCCCTAACGTTAACCATTCTACTTTCATTATTGGGACCCTTTGGAATTCGTGGTGGCCTTCTGCATTTGCTTGGAGTCGGGTGCGGAGTTTCCTACAATTTCTATTTTAAACGAACACTTCTTTCGCCACTTCCCTATATCGTGGCATTTGCCTGTCTGCCAAGTGCAATTGTTTTAGCGAATAAGCAGGCGGTACCCATTTGGCTGATAATGGCAGGATCACTCTTTGGGTTTGCTGCTCATTTTGCAAATGTTGTCAAAGACTTGGATGCCGATCGAGAAAATAAAATAAATGGACTACCACAAATTCTTGGAACAAAGATAAGCCTTTTTATTTCGGGAATCTCTCTGATAGAGGTTGCCGTAATTTTGGGAATCGTCACAGGCCGTGAATATGTCATTCCTACTTCGCTAGTTGGCTTCGTCGGACTTTTCGTTCTACCCAAGCGCTACGCATTTCTCTTAGTAATGGCGCTGGCTGTTTTCGATGTTGGAGTACTAGTTACCCTTGCTGGAGATTTTTCTTTTGCGCACTCTTGACAATATTGCGAAGCATTGTTGGGAATATCAGAGCATGAAAAGGAAGTACTAGGTACCAATAAATTTGCCCACCCAGCCCTCTTGGTGCAAAAGTTGCCTCTTGCACAATATGCGTTTTATTCTCTTTTTCTTCTACATGAAACTCCAACCAGGCTTTGCGCGGAAGAATCATTTCGGCATAGAGCCGCAGCCTCTTCCCGGGCTCCAACGCCTCCACTCGCCAAAAATCTAAACTTTCGCCAACTCGCAAGAAGCGTGGATCCCGGCGGCCCCGTCTAAGCCCGACCCCACCTACCATCCGATCGAGTGCGCCACGTAACCACCACAAGAAATCAGCGCCAAACCAACCATTGCTACCGCCAATACCTTCTATCTCCCTCCAAATATCGCCAACCGGCAATTCTGTAGTTATTTCTCTAAAGTCGCGCAGCACCATCTCCCCAGCCCAATCTGGATCGCCCTGGGCTTTCTGCCACGGAGCCGTGACAATGGAGGCATCTGACCACCGTGTTTCAACGGAATTTTCCGAAATTGAAGATAGGGCCAATCTGATGGCGCTCTCTACGCTCAACAACCCTTCTGTAGGTGGAGGAATTAAATCCCCGATGTTTTTTGCAGGGTCTGCAACCACTTCGCT
>JANXME010000102.1 GCA_025354785.1 Actinomycetes bacterium
TCTCGTCACCATCGCAACGCGATCATCTCTAAGCATGTTGACCAACCCGCCATTTCACTTGAATCTGTCACAAGCAATCTGGATTCGATTGAATGGCGGGAGGTCGAGGTAGTTGGAAGATTCACCAATGACAACCAGATACTGCTGCGCAACAAATATTTTGAAGGAAAGTACGGTTTCGAGTTGCTTACCCTCTTTTTCAGCAAAAGTGCTGGCACGTTTTGGGTAGACCGAGGATGGATCGCTCCCGGTGCTACGGCAACTTCACAACCTATGCTGCCAGTGACTTCAACGGAAAAAATATCCATAGTCGGTAGATTAAGGCTGGATCGGTCCCTGCCGCGCGGCTCCTTCTTTGCCGTTCCTAGTGGCGATGGGAAATTGATCGAGAAGTGGAATGCGCAGAGCCAATCAAATTTGCGGACTAAAGATTTCTATATCGATTTGATTAGCAGTTCATTGAAAGAAATGAGCCCAAAGGCCCCTGTTCAACTACCTGAGTTAACAGATGGGCCGCACATGGCTTATGCCTTACAGTGGCTATTCTTTGGAGGGTTAGTTATTTACGGAAGAATTCTCTTACGTCGCGGCCGATAAATCTTGGCGAGCATATAGTTCTGAATAGAGACCACCCGCTGCCACCAATTCTTCGTGGGTTCCGCGTTCGACAATAGACCCTTGCTCCATTACGAGAATTTGATCCGCATCTCGAACTGTACTAAGTCGGTGCGCAATAACGATGCTGGTGCGACCTTTGAGGGCAATGCCTAACGCCTCATGCACAAGAGCCTCATTCTCCGAATCTAAGTGCGCCGTAGCCTCATCCAAGATCACTATTGATGGCGACTTTAAAAGCAATCGCGCAATTGCCAACCTTTGTTTCTCACCCCCAGAAAGTCGATGCCCCCGCTCTCCCACCATCGTGTCAAAACCATTTGGCAGCGCCTCGATCAGATTCCAGATTCGAGCTGACTCACAGGCCGCCTGCATCTCAGATTCTGTTGCGTTTAGTTTGGCGTATCGCAGATTTTCCGCAATTGTTTCGTGAAAGAGATGCGCGTCTTGCATTACCACTCCAATGGAATTGCGCAGACTTTCCAAAGTTAACTCCCTAACATCAGAGCCGCCAACCAATATGGCTCCTGAAGTTACGTCATAAAGACGCGGGATTAGGGCGCTGATCGTTGTTTTGCCAGCCCCTGATGGGCCCACTATTGCAGTTAACGTGCCAGGTGCCGCGACAAATGAAATGCCACGCAGCACTTCGCCGCTCTGCGCAGTCTCTGGTTTAGCCGCAGATTCCAGTGAGGCAAGTGAAATGTCTTCCGCTCGCGGATATGCGAAACCAACCTCACGGAATTCAACTCCAAAATCAGATCCTGCTAGCTCGTGGGCATCGAGTCGATTTTGCACCATCGGTTTCAAATCGAGCACCTCAAATACACGCTCAAAAGAAACTAGCGCTGTCATAACATCAATTCGAACATTTGATAGAGCCGTTAATGGTCCATATAACCGCGAAAGCAATGCTGTGATTGCCAGCAAGGTTCCCACCGTTACCGCGCCCGATATGGCCAGATGGCCGCCGATTCCATAAGCAAATGCCGTCGCCACCGCGGCAACGCTGGTAAGGGCAACGAAGAAGAGTCGATTCAGAAGTGCGATAGATATACCGATATCTGCCACCCGTCTTGCCCGAGAAGAAAAGTATTGATGCTCGCGTTTTGGTTCTCCATAGAGCGCCACCAGCATCGCCCCGGAGACGTTGAACCGTTCGGTCATCGTGTTTGACATCTCAGCATTCATTTGAAAGGACTGGCGGGTCAACCCTTGTAGACGTTTACCGACCCATTTGGTTGGTAGCAGAAAGAGCGGCAAGAGAACAAGGGATACAGCAGTGATTTGCCATGAGAGTACCAACATCGTGATTAATACCAAAACCAGACTTACGACATTGCTAACCACCCCCGATAGAGTGGCGGTGAAAGCTTGCTGGGCTCCAATAACATCGGAATTGATGCGTGAGATAAGCGCGCCAGTCTGGGCGCGAGTAAAGAATGCAATTGATTGCTTCTGAACATGGGCAAAAACCAAAGATCTCAAATCGTAAATTAACCCTTCGCCGATTCGCGAAGAAAACCAACGGCCGATGATGCTCATTACCGAATCGGCCACCGCTAAAAGACCGACGTATATCGCGAGCCGTGTAACTAGAGACCCGTTGCGAGGGATAACTCCTTCATCAATTAGCCGGCGAAGCAGTAAAGGTGTAGCGATAACTAGAACTGCGTCAAGTACGACCGTTGCCAGAAAAAATATAATCTGCCATTTATATGGCTTTGCGAAAGAAACAATTCGACCGATTGTCCCTGGCTTTAACTTCTGAGTTTTGACGGAGGGGTCTGCCGTCATCGAACGAAAAGTCATCCAACCTGCGTGGCTAGACATCCCTAAACGGTGAAACCGAGGGCGCGCAGTTGTTCACGCCCATCGTCAGTGATCTTGTCTGGTCCCCAAGGTGGCATCCAGACCCAGTTGATTTTTACATCATTGGTGAGATTTGCCAGCGCTGCTCGAGTTTGATCCTCAATGACATCTTGGAGTGGGCAGGCGGCTGAGGTTAACGTCATATTTAGAATGGCTATATTTGCCTCGTCGACCATTACATCGTAAATCAGACCCAGGTCCACAACATTGATGCCCAATTCGGGGTCTACAACATCCTTCATCGCTTCTGTGACATCATCAATCTGAGCAACCATTTACTTATCCCTTACCTAATCGGTCAACCGTGGATATCGAAGTGAGCCTACCTGCCTAAACGTTCTCTCTTGCCCCGCTTATTCCCTGCACCTGCAGTGCGGCATCCTTATAAGCCATCCATGCCAAAAGGGCGCACTTAATCCGGGCGGGGAATTTGGAGACGCCGGAAAAAGCGACGGCATCATCCAAAATTTCTTCATCTCCCGCATCGGCGCCTTTGCTTTGCATCAAGGCAAGAAAAGCGTCGAGGATGGGTTGGCCTTGATCAATGGTTTTTCCATTTAGAAGGCCAGCCATAACGGAAGCGCTGGCCATGGATATTGAGCAACCGACTCCATCCCATGTCAATTGAAGCAAGGAATTGTTGTCTAGTCGAAGATGAAGAGTTATTTCATCGCCGCAACTTGGATTGACATGGTGAACTGCAATTTGAAAATCATGCCCAAGACCCTTGTATTCCGGACGTTTGTAATGGTCCAGGATTACTTCTTGATAGAGATTGTCTAGATGCATCAACGCGCACCAAAATAGAGTTGCGCCCCGCGCACGCCCTCAATAAGGGCGTCGATATCCAAGCTGTCATTGTAAAGATAGAGCGAAGCCCGCGTCGTGGCGTTCACCCCGAGACGGCGATTGAGAGGCCAGGCACAGTGATGGCCGGTACGAACGGCGATACCTCGGCTATCCAAGTATTGCCCCAAGTCATGCGGGTGGATATTGGCAAGCCCAAATGAAACAACTTCGCCGCGCATCTCCAAATTGTTCGGACCAAAAATTTCTACATCACTATTCTCCGAGAGCCCTAAAAGAAGTTGCTCGGTCAATTCCATTTCGTGCTCATGGATTCGAGACAAACCAATCTTGTTTAGATAATTTAGCGCCGCACCTAGTCCAACAGCCTGGGCCATATTGGGAACACCGGCTTCAAATCTGCGCGGCGGCGGCGCCCATGTAGATTCGGCCATGGTTACCGTCTCGATCATTGAGCCGCCATAGAGAAAGGGCGGGAGTTGTTCCAATAGGTCTACTCTCCCCCATAGAACGCCTACACCCGTTGGTCCCAAAGACTTGTGTCCGGAAAAGGCCAAGAAGTCCACGCCCAGAGTAGCAACATCTATTTCCAAGTGAGGCGCGGATTGACATGCATCCAGAATTACTATCGCTCCAACTTCATGCGCGCGTTTCACAATTGCTGTCAAAGGATTGATGGTGCCTAAAACATTTGACTGGTGCGTTAAAGCAACTACCTTGGTATTTACAGTTATAACCTCTTCGATATTACTTAAATCTAAGCGACCCTGACCATCAATACTGAACCAGGCAAGTGTTGCTCCAGATCTCTTTGCAAGTTGCTGCCACGGGATTAGATTCGCGTGATGTTCCATCTCAGTAACCACGATTCGATCCTGCTTCTTCAGGTGAAAGCGGCCACTCGGCTCGGAATTACTAAAGGCGTAAGCGAGCAAATTTAGGCTCTCCGTGGCGTTTTTAGTGAATATGATTTCGTCAAGCTTGGCGCCAAGGAAATCGGCAACTATCTGACGCGCGCCTTCGTAGGCGTCGGTCGCCTCTTCGGCAAGTTGGTGCGCGCCGCGGTGAACGGCAGCATTTGTCAAACTATAGAAATTGCTTTCTTCCTCGATTACAACTCGTGGCTTCTGGCTGGTCGCACCGCTATCTAAGTAGATAAGCCGTTGACCGCCACGGACTGTGCGCTGGAAAATTGGAAAATCTTTTCGAAGTTCTTGCGCATCCAGTCTCATTGATCGGCGGTTAATTGTTTGCGTACTCGGCGTAGCCATCCGCTTCCAACTTATCGGCTAACTCAGGTCCACCCTCTTCAACAATTCGACCATTTGCAAAGACGTGCACAAAATCAGGCTTGATGTATCGAAGGATTCGCGTGTAATGAGTAATAAGCAAGATTCCTAGATCATTGGCGGCTTTTGCGCGATTGACTCCTTCGGAAACAATTTTGAGCG
>JANXME010000114.1 GCA_025354785.1 Actinomycetes bacterium
ATAAGAGATTTGTCTTTGAATTTCTCTCCGCCACTGGTCAAATAATCGAAGTTGATGAGAGTTTGCAGGATGCGGTCACGGCTGTAAGTGGTTCCGGACCTGCTTATTTCTTTGCCTTTGTAGAAGCGATGGTAAGTGCAGGTGAAGAGATGGGGTTATCACACAGCGTCTCAACGCAGTTGACTGTTCAAACCTTCGTGGGCGCAGCCAAACTCTTGGCAAGTTCTGGTAGTAGCGCCTCCACCTTGCGCGAAAACGTCACAAGCCCGAATGGAACAACCGCGGCTGCTTTGCGATCTTTCACGGAGGCAAACTTGTCAGAAATTGTGGCCCGTGCCATGCGCGCCGCCAGAGATCGATCGCAAGAGTTAGCTTAGCGACGGAAGTTGAAGTGAGATTATTACGTGCAGTTTCCCTATCTCTCTTTGCTGTTTTGATGGTTATTGCTCCTGCCACAGCGGTGACGAAGAGCCTTTCCGTCGCTCCAATGACGCTGATAGTTTCGCCGGCAAGTGACATTATGCCAATGGGGATTCGCGTCCGGGGCAGCGTTATATATCTCTACGGAGGCGCTGCCGGTACCGGAAATATGGATGGCGTAGTTCGCGCTCTTGATGCCAAAGGTGCGACTCTCTGGTCAACAGTTTTGGATTCTGGCGGAGATGAGATTGTAACTGCAGCCACGCTAGATGCCGCGGGTCAACTTTGGTTAGTTGGAATTTCTTCACCATCTCCTGCTTCACCATCTGCTACTTCAGCCCCTGCTCCCATTAGCGTTCTAAATCCTGATTCAGTTCTTCTCGATCCAAACGCTGCGTTGCGCAAAGATCTCACCACGCTTGTATTGTGGAACGTTGATCCTGCGGGAAATGTCGTCTCCAGAACCGGTATCGATCTCGAACGCTCATTCATCGCTCGAAGCATCGTGGCCACCTCTGATGGGGTTGCAATTGCTGGCGAAATTGCGACAACCTCGGGCAGCGCTGGCTTTTGCCTTTTCGCTGGTCGCAGTGGGGCTTTCGCAGACTTGGCAATTATTGGCAAGAGCGAAACTGAGATTAATTCCATATCCCGACTCGGTGATAATTATTTGTTAGTGGGAAGCAGCACCGAAAAGATTTTGGGAAAACCCGTAATAGGAAAACGTGACGGGATACTTCTCACAATCGCCCCAGATGGGAAATTCTTATCCGTTGTGCGAAGTTCTAGCGCAACTAGTTCGCGTTCTTGGAGATTTGCGACTCCGTCCTTCTTCTTAGGAGGAGATGGCATCACGAATGGAATCAGTGAAGCCGTAGTTACGAAGTTCTCAGCAAAATTGCTCCCGTCCTGGACTGCGCGCTTTCCTTCTGCTGGGCCAGCTCTCGTGGTTGATGGGCCTTTACTCCGGTACGCAGTTTTTCCCTCCACTTCGACAATCAAAGGAATTAAAGGTTGGAATCCATCAAAAGCTGCGGTGATCGCGTTGGGGTTGGATTCCAAGGGCGTGGCCCAAGCCGCTTTTTCCGCTAAGTCCGTGGCTACCCCGATAGCGCTTGGCTATAGCAATCAACTGGGGCTGGTTGTTCTGGCACGATCGGGGCAGAACACCGTTTCGTTATTTCACGCCTTGACACGCTAACCTAACCACCTTGGGGCTAGTGGCCCCGAAGTTAACGGGTAAAAATAGGGAGATTGTGACGTATGGGTTCAGTTATCAAGAAACGACGCAAGCGGATGGCGAAAAAGAAGCATAAGAAACTTCTAAAGAAGACCCGCATCCAGCGCCGCAACGCTAAATAGGACGGCCTATTAGTAGGCCAAGTGAACAACCGAATCTGCATTTTATTGAGGTTCGTTCGTAGCGGATTTAAGGTCTAACTAGAACAAGTTTTCCAGCATTGGAAGTAGCCAAATATCGGATTTTGTTGGCAGTGATCCATTCGCTATCCGTACTCGCCTTGTCCCGGGTATTGGTAACTAAAGTCAGAGAAGATTTCGCGCTGGCAGCTACGAGATTTGCCGAACAGATTCTAAGCAGGCATCCAAATGCCACGCTTTTACTATTTAGGGCAAGGGGCAAAGCTGGAGCTCCGTAACCGTCGGTGGGAATGTTATTTATGTTTTGCGCCAGGTCAATATTGCTCCATCGAATCTGAGTTGGCGTTCCCTGCGAAACTCCACTTGCTGTGAGCCACGCCGCGATAACTCCTTCAGCAGTTTTGTTGAGAGAGACCGCGAACCCTGCAACTGCGATTTCGCCGCCAGGTGTGTCAAGACTTTTGTAACTCCATTTCTTTTCGCCACTTGATTTGGTGGCTAATCGAACTTCACCCGCCGTAATTATGCTCTGCTGATTCTTGGATATAACTGAGTCGTAAACCAGGTAGGTCTTGCCGCCGACGCTAAGAGCTCGCAAAGCGACTCCAACATCGCCCGTTGTGCGGTTATCTATCTTGGAATCTCCATCGACCAATTCGTAACTCCATTTACCAGAATTTAGCTTTGTTGCGCCCAACAAAATGCCTTGTGATTCGTCTCTGTAATAAACTTGTAAACCCGCTGAGGTCACCGCGCAGGCGTTGCTAATACTCACATCACTAGCTGTGCGTACACGATCGGCTATCTCATAGGATTGCACGGAAGGTCCGTCACCATCCACAATTTCGAAAGTGAATTTGGTGCTATCAAAAGTGGCGTGCTTAAGATCCTTATCGACTAAATCTGTATAAAAAATTTGGAGAACTTCTTTACTTCCAGAACCGCTCACACAGACTGAGACTGGTCCAGCCACGCTATGCGAAGTGCGTCCCGCGCTGCCACCCCGACCATCGACTAAAACTTTGCGCCAAACTTTGCCATTCCATAGCGCCACCTTTAAATCGCCACGCGTCTTATCGGTATAAACGATGGCAGGTTGATTTTTATAGGTGGTGGCTGCCAGATGAATCCCATCAGAAGTGGCGTCTAGTACTCCGATTTTCCATGCTGGCTGTGGCACCACAGGGGTGGTCGGCACAGGTTCAGAAGTTCCCAATTCGTTCTTGGCAGCAACTAAGAAAGTATACGGAACACCATTTTTTAGGCCGGAAATGTTGACGGGGCTAGCCGTGGCAGATATTTCCTCGCCAGATATTAGATTCGTAATTGAGTAGGAAGTAATTTGTGCAGTTCGGGCATTGGCAGGAAAGTCGAAGGTAATTACCGCGGATCGATCACCTACTAAGGCAACAACGTTGCGCGGAGGCCCAGGCAAGGCAATGGCAACGCCCAGAGGAGGCTTGGTTTTTAGATCGGCGAGCATGGCTATGGCCAGAGGTCCGGGATCGTGAAACACCTCACCGGCGTCAAGGTTGGGTGTCATGACCGCGTTCAATCCGCTCGATGCAAATGTACTTTCATCAAGGTGGCTAACAGAGGATCCACTTTCGTAACGAGCAGGCGCATAAAGTTTAGGTTTCACTCCTCCGTTTGCAGCGATACCGAGAGGGCCCACCCAGTTCAAAGTGTTTGTGAGTGCGCGCCCCAATTCCAAGGATGGAGATTGCAAATCCGAAAGGCGTTGCCCATCTGGAGTTTGGACAAATGCGTCAAATGCGGTTGGCTGTTCTAGAATTCCGTACTTGAAGAAATTGTCATAACTGTCAGTTGAAAGAAAACCTAAACCGTGCCCGATCTCGTGAACGAATACCGAAGTTAGGTCGTATTCACTTTTCGAGGGGCGACCATCATTTCGTTGGTCCCAATTAGCTGCCAAATTGGCTTGAATAACAATCTCTGGATTTCTCTTATCAAGATCATCGCCAGCAATTGAGTTGGCTAGCGCGGATGGATACCAGAGAAGAGGATCTGGGGCGTTGAAGAAGTTTGAAAAGAAATTACCTGGCCTGGCGCTACCCAAAATCCCTGGTTGTGAAACCCGGGTCCAGGTTGCATCCACGGTTATGGGAACTGCCGAAACAAAGTTAGCCGACCAAATATCTACCGCCGCCTGTATATCCTTCTTTGCCCAGTCTGGAAAATTGTTATAAGTCACGACGAAGGTGCTTTGCTGGATAGATTTCGTCGACGGTGTACTAGAAGTAGTTACGCCCTTGGTGGCAGGGCCGGAAAAGGTGTGTCCCCATACCGTTGAGGGGCGCTCGCGGGTGAGTGAAAGTGCCTGCGCTGGAGCCGAAAGGGCGCTCGCCAGTAGACCAGCGATGGCAAGTCCGAATATGGGGACTGAGCGCATGCGGGTTGCGAAGTGCCTGGTTCGGACGGAGCGCATATTGGGAAAACCTATCAGGATGGGATGATTATCTAATGCGCAATATAGTCACGCTTTTTACGCGGCAGGGCTGCCATCTCTGTGAAATTGCCGAGGATCTACTAATTGAAATGCAAGTGGAATTGGATTTCGACATCGAAAAGCGCTTTATTGAAGGTGATGCGGAGTTAATTGAAAAGTACGGCGATCAGATCCCCGTCATTTTGATAGATGGAGAGCACCATGACTTTTGGCGCGTTGACCCCGAAAGGTTTAGAGCTTCTCTTGCGAAACGTCGTCAGCGTCAATGATTCGGTAGGAATAACCTTGCTCGGCTAGAAAGCGTTGCCGATTCTGCGCAAAATCTTGATCAATGGTGTCGCGTGCAACGACTGAATAGAAGCGCGCCGTACGGCCATCTGCTTTAGGGCGCAAGATTCGACCAAGTCGCTGGGCCTCTTCTTGTCTAGAACCGAAGGCCCCCGAAACTTGAATTGCAATTGTCGCCTCGGGTAAATCAATGGAAAAATTTGCAACTTTAGACACCACTAAGCATTTAATCTCACCGCTGCGGAAAAGTTTGAAGAGGCGCTCTCTTTCCTTTATCGGGGTCTCACCCTTAATTAATGGAACCCCCAGAACCTCTGAGAGTTCGTCTAACTGATCTATATATTGGCCAATGACCAAAACCTGATCGTTAGCGTGGCGTTTTACTAACGTTTCAACGATCTTTCTCTTCGTCACGGTTGTGGCGCAGTGGCGATAACGGTTCTCCGGCTCGGCAGTAGCGTAGGCCAAGCGCTCGGCCTCAGTAAGAGTCACACGAACCTCAATACACACTGCAGGGGCGATATAGCCTTGGGCTTCAATTTCTTTCCAAGGTACGTCGTAGCGCTTTGGTCCAATTAATGAAAAAACTTCACCTTCCAAGCCATCTTCGCGTACCAATGTGGCGGTAAGTCCTAACCGCCTCCTGGATTGAATGTCCGCGGTAAAACGAAAAATTGGTGCCGGTAGTAAATGAACTTCGTCATAAATTATCAGCCCCCAGTCGTGGGTATCGAAGAGATCTAAGTGGGCAAACACACCATTCTTCTTTTTCGTCATCACTTGGTAGGTGGCGATCGTCACCGCGCGAATCTCTTTCTTTGAACCAGAATATTCACCAATCTCGTCGTCATTTAAGGTTGTTCGTAGCAATAACTCTTCGCGCCATTGGCGAGCAGCGATGGTGTTAGTAACCAGAATAAGAGTGGTGGCTTTTGCATGTGCCATGGCGGCAGCCCCCACGATGGTTTTGCCTGCCCCGCATGGTAAAACTACGACTCCTGAGCCGCCATGCCAAAATCCCTCTGCCGCCAGGATCTGATAGGGGCGGATACTCCATCCATCCTGTACGAGTTCAATCTCATGGTGCTGACCGTCGACATATCCTGCAAAATCCTCGGCTGGCCATCCCAATCGCAAGAGCGATTGCTTTATAGCACCGCGTTGGCTGGGGTGAACCGCGATAGTCTCTGGATCAATGCGGTTTCCTAAAAGTGGAGCGATTTTTTTGGCTCGAATAACTTCTTCCAGAACCGCCGTGTCAGTGGTTATAAGCACTAAACCATGTATTGGATCGGCTTCAAGTCGCAGGCGCCCATAGCGCGACATGGTTTCGGCAACATCTACCAATATGGAATGCGGCACTGCGTACCTGGAATATTTTAGAAGAGTGTCAATTACCTGTTCTGCGTCGTGTCCTGCGGCGCGCGCATTCCATAAACCCAATGAGGTTAAGCGGTAAGTGTGAATATGTTCGGGTGATCTTTCTAATTCAGCAAAGGGTGCGATCGCCCGCCGGCATTCAGTACTTAGCGGATGATCGATATCTAGAAGTAGAGTCTTATCGCTTTGAACAATTAGCGGTCCGTCAGTCATTTTGTATTTCATTTAGCAGTACATCGATAAAGTTATGTAGAAATAGAGATCGAGTTTCTAGGGCGCTAAAGCTGGCCCACTCAGTTTGTGCATGCGCCCCAGAACCAATCGCACCCATGCCATCTAGTACGCGTGCACCTGCGGCTGCAGCAAAATTTCCATCGCTAGCTCCCCCGACTTGTGCACCCTCCAGAGCAAAGCCCATCGAGAGCGCTACTTCCTGGGCTCGGCTAAATAACTCTGCTGTACTACTGGGCTGTAAAGGCGGACGATTTAGCCCACCTTGGATTTCGATTCTGGCCTCGGGGTGGCAGGCAGAGAGAGATCGAATTGCGTTATCGACTCGCAATAATTCATCTTGCGAAAATGAACGGGCATCGATATCTAAAACAGCAAGATCGGGAACTGTGTTGGTTGTATTTCCAGATCGAACAACGGTAGGAACGACAGTGGTTCCATTCTCGGAATTCTCGAGGGAGGCAAGTTTGAGAATCAAATGCGCAATCTCCACGCTGGAATTGATCCCCTTTTCCGGCTCTAGGCCAGCGTGCGCTGCTCGCCCATGCACGATAACTTGGTACATCGCCGTGCCTTTGCGACCTGTCTTAACTTTGCCATCCAGGGATGCCTCTAATACTAGAACGGCTTGGGCTTGGCGTGAAAGTCTTTCTATAAGTTCGCGCGATGCGGCGCTGCCAGTCTCTTCATCGCTCGTGGCGACCAGTGCTACAGATCCAGTAATGCCCTTCAGCGCATAGAGGGCTTGGATAAAACCCGCCTTCATATCAAAAACCCCAGGACCGCGGATGACATCGCCGGTCACGTCCCAGATTGGTTGGAAAGAGTTCTTTGGCCAAACGGTATCTAAGTGGGCAAGTAAAACTATTGCAGGGCTTTCATCGCCCCACCAAAAGACGGGCCGCCCCAAGATTTGTAAAATTCTGGCAGGAGTGCCAAGAACATCTTTTGCAATTTCCGCGGCAACGAACATGACTTCATTGCAGGCCGCTAAATCTTCTGTGGGAGATTCGCAACGCACTAAAGCTTCTAGTGATTGAAGAGGCGAATTCATGCCCACTATTCTGCCCGTTTTTTCGCCCGCCCGCTCTGAATTCGGATTGCTCATAGCGGTGCGACTCCCGTGATGCGAGGAATTCGGAATGATTGAACTTCTCCGCTGCCGTGGTCACGGGCAATTAACGAGCCAGCGCTGATACTCAGTGGATCAACTATCCGATGCGTCGCGGATCCGTTGTTGTCGGCGTATCCGATGGAAAGCGTCCGGGCTTCCAATATGAACTTATTGAGTAACTCCAACGTCTCATTTGCGGTGGTACGAGGGAGTGTTCCTAATGCGTTGGAAGCAATTTCACGTAGCGCGCTTTGCTTAGCGCTGGAACGCTCGCCAACTCGAATAGCGCGCAGCGCCGCACCTAGTATCTCCGAAGTTGGAACTTCTAAATCACCGATAATTCGCGGCGGTCGCGGTTTGAACTTGGCACGATTTAAACGCGGTCCAAGAAGCAGGACGCCAGAGTTAGATTCGGCAGCGGGAAGGTAACCTGCCGATCGAAGTACTGCGATTATCTCCTTAGCATCCATATCGCAAACCAAAACTTCTGCCGCAATTCGGCGCAGCGGAAGATGTTCTATTTTCTTGTCGCTCAATATCTGAGTGATAAGGGTCTGGTCTTCACAGCGAATGTAAGCGCTGATATTTCCGACTCTTAGTCGACCGTGGCGCTTTGCTACATCGCTAATTAAATAATCCAGGGGTTGAGGAATTGGCGTTTTGGAAGTTTTACGTAGGAAATTTCTGATCTCCTCGCCTGTCTTGCCGTGATCGAGCCCTCGACGCAATGAGGTTTCACTAAATCTATATACAGTCGCTCCACCACGACTTTCAATATCGGCGATTGAATCCAGGGTGCGAGCAATTTCAATTTCCAGTCGTCCAGGGGCAATTGCCGTGTTATCGCTCTGAATTAAAATATGGTCAACTGGCTTAGGCAGATCGATGCTAATTCCGATTTCATCTTCTGCCTGGATAAAGGCGGCTCCATATTTTGAAATCGCTCCTTGCCCTGTGATCCCAAGCCACTCAGCCTCACGCAGGGTCCATTGCACCAAATCTGATTGCAGACCGGAATTGCGACGCGACGGAGCCCGCCACTTCACAAGGGCCAAGAAGTTGGGGACATCTGGAGAAATAGCGGGAAGCTGTAGAAGCAATTCCAAAGTGAGTCGCCGGGTAGCAGCGGCATTTACGCGATCAAGTTCTGGACCCAAGGCAGAGATATGTTTTGATTCAACTCGCCCTACTAGACCACTTACCCTTGAAGTAATGAGCCAGAGTGAAACCAGCCCGCGCCAGCGAGCCTGCGCACTTTGAGTCAGCCAGAGATCGAAGGCATGAGTCGGAAGAATTCGATCATCACCATCTATTACAACCAACCCCGCGAGAAAGACCAATTCCGCGACAAAGGCAGCGCAACTCTCATCCACTCCCAGATGTTCGGCAGAAGCTTTTAGATCTCGTACGCCAAGACCTCCGGCGCGCAGCGCACTCGGAGGTTCCTCCGACCAGAAATTTAGTATCTCTTCACACCATCTCAAGACGGTTGCGATATTTGCTATTGCCGCGCGGTCTACAACACTCTGAGTTAAAGTTTTTCCTTTAACGACGGGCGGATTTGGCTGGGGGTTTCGATGGACCCTGCCACCTCTTAGATAGATAGCCACGTTGCGAGGAAGCACGACGGTGCGTTGATCTAGTGGAACTAGGAAATTTTCTTTTAACAGCCAAGCCATGCCGGGCCCAGGATTGCGTATATCTCCGTCGCTACCGCGCGGTGGCCCCCAAGTAGTTGCTCCAAAATCTTCTTCGCTCCTGGCGGCGCCTCTTCTAGCTTCTTCATAGATAACTTCGCAATAGATGATGGACCAAGGCCCGCCGGTTCGTTGCCAAGTACATCTCTTAAAGTGTGAGGGATACGAATTCCGTCGCGCGAGGTGTAAAGCAGCGCCAAACTCAATAGATGGGGAATAACAAATTTTGCCGAAGTATCCGTTACCGCCACAATCTCTTTTTCCGTCATTGGCTCATTAATCGCCACGCAGGCCTCGAGCACCTGAAATTGCCATTCATTCAAACCGTCTACTGCGCGCGCCAAACTTGGTGCCGAACTTGCTCTTACGGCCAGTGAGGATAGATCTGCCGGGACTGGGGAAATTAGATCGGGACGTAAATTAAATAATTGCGTTAACGACTCGTCGCTAAAAACGCGCAGATAGTCGGCAAAGGATCGAGTTTCCATAACCTATTAACTTTACTCGTTAGCCCTACTCTTGCTTTACCGCTCCGGCGCAGACTTTCGGCCGCGAGATGGGGTTATAAAGGTGGCAAATGCTGCCAATCTGCTGATTAATGGGCCAAGGATTCTATTAAGGACTCGGGCCCTTCGAAAGTCATGGATAGGCCATCCTTCCCGGAGCGCGCGGATTCGCAAGATTGCATCAGGATTTATTGCGCTGGGATGGCCCACGTTCAACAACAAAGGAAGGTCGTTGTGGCTATCAGAGTAAGCGAAACAGTCCTTGAGATCGAAACCTCGCGCAGAGGCCAACTCTTGAATCGCGGCAACTTTCTCTTTTCCATGAAGAAGATTTCCGAGCATTTGGCCTGTGTAACAACCATTTGCAGTCCGGGCTTTGCTCCCTAGCGCACCGGTAAATCCCAATTTTTCAGAAATTACATTGGCCATATCCTCCGGGGCGGCTGTCACCAACCAAACCTCTTCATCATTGCTCAAATGCGTCTGCGCTATATCTATGGTGCCTTGCCATAGCGCTGGCGATACATATTCGTCGTAGACCTCCTGTCCCAGAAGAGCTAAATCGGCAACGCTATGTCCGGCAATAAACTCAGTTGCGGCGTTCTGCCAACGTTTCATCTCTTCGGGCTTTTCTTTACCTGTCAACTTGAATCGTAAATTTGCTAAAACAAAGCGCGATATATCTTTTTTGGAAAAGAATCCGCGCTGATACATACCGCGTCCCAAAAAATAGAGAGTGGACCCTCGGATAAGCGTGTTGTCGACATCAAAAAAAGCCGCTCGCTTGGGGGTAGGAGCCATTGTCTAAGCCTATCGCTCCTGCGGCGGATGATTATTTGTGGGACTCTTTAGGTTTTTGTCGGCCTGCCAACGCTTTATAGTTTCTCTTATGGCCTCCAGCGTTCATGTCGTCCGTCACGGAGAGGTGGAGAATCCTCAGAAAATTCTCTATGGTCGACAACCCGGATGGCGGCTATCCCAACTTGGTCAAGAGATGGCGCAGGTATTAGGTGAGTGGTCAAAAGGAATCGATCTGGGAGCACTGCATGTTTCTCCGCTACAGAGAGCCCAAGAATCCAGCGCCCCCATCGCCCGCGTCCACAAATTGGAAATTACCACTGACGAACGCTTGATTGAAGCAGCCAATGTCTTTGAAGGAAAACCATTCGGTGTCGGAGATGGAGCTCTACTTAAGCCAAGCGCCTGGAGACATTTGTGGAATCCTTGGAAACCCTCATGGGGTGAGCCATACATAGACCAGGTGGATCGCATGTTGGCAGCGGTATTTGCTGCGCATGAGGCAAGTGGAGGTAGGGATGCAATTTGTGTCTCTCATCAACTGCCGATTTGGATATTGAGAAGCGCCATTGAAGGCAGACGCATGGTTCACGATCCCCGCAAACGTCAATGTTCATTGGCATCAGTCACGACAGTGCATTTTGATAACGATGACATGATCACTGGCATTAGTTACTCCGAACCTGCGCGCCACCTTTTGCCAACGAAGGCGCGATGAAGTTATACAAAGGGCTGTCGGTTATTGGAATTACAGCCACTTTCTTGCTCACCGCTTGCGGCGGAGGAAATTCGTCGGTTGGCTCGCGTAGTTTCATATCTGGAAATGGCGCCGTTACTTTTAAGAGTCCAGATACCAGAAAGTCTGCACCGGATATTTCCGGTCCAACTTTGGATGGTGGCAAGTATCAAATACAAAAGGGTCAGGTGACAGTAATAAATGTTTGGGCTTCTTGGTGCGCGCCATGTCGCGCTGAAGCTCCAGCGCTAGCGTCACTGTCCCAAACTTTCCCTAAGGTGAGTTTCGTGGGAATTCTCACTCGCGATAACCTCCCAACTGCGAAGGCCTTTGTAAAGCGATTCAACTTGCCGTATCCAACTTTGATTGACGATGCAATATTGCTGGAGTTTCGCGGAACCTTATCCGCTAACGCTATTCCCACGACGATCGTGGTGGATAAGCAAGGACGGGTTGCAGGGCGAATATCTGGGCAAATTACAGTCGCCTCACTTACCGATCTCATAGAGCGGGTGAGCGCGGAGTGAAAGATCTCTTTGTAAATCAAATTCTCGATGGCACGATCTTGGCTGCGCTTCCCTTTTCGATAATTGCCGGGTTAATTTCATTTTTCTCCCCATGTGTATTGCCATTGGTTCCTGGCTATCTGGCTTTTGCTGCTGGAATGTCAAAAAGCCGAGGTCGCGTCTTAGCCGGATCCCTTCTCTTTATTTCTGGCTTTACATTTCTCTTTGTTTCCTATGGCGCGCTCTTTGGAGGACTAGGGTCAAAAGTTCTTGGCCATCAAAAAATAATTACGCAAGTGCTGGGACTGTTTACCATTGGGCTCGGGCTGGTTTTTATGGGTCGCATTCCGATGATGCGTACTTTTCGACCGGCAATTTCTACGACAGGAGGGCTAATCGGCGCGCCACTTCTGGGATTTTTATTTGGCGTTGGCTGGACTCCGTGCATTGGCCCCGCGCTCGCGGCCGTTGAGACTTTGGCATTTGAGGAGGCGAGCGCTGTGCGCGGGGCGGTGCTCTCTCTGGGCTATTGCGTAGGGCTAGGAATTCCCTTCATCTTAAGTGGGCTATTTTTAGATCGATCAGCAAACTTGCGACGATTTGCCATAAAGCGAGGAGACTTGATTTCAGCGATTGGGGGCTCGCTCTTGGTTCTTATAGGCCTGCTTCAGTTACTCGGAATTTGGAACGAGCTATTGAATTCGTTGCGCGCCATTATCTCAAATTTTATTCCGGCCGTGTAGATGAACCAGAGCGCAATCGTTCCAGAAGTTGGTACTAAAAGTTTGCTACGAATTCTTTGGCGTCAACTTACAAGTATGCGTACGGCACTTATTTTACTTCTCCTTTTGGCCGTGGCATCTATTCCTGGATCTTTAATTCCGCAACGAGCACAGAATCCTATGAAGGTTCGTCAGTATTTTGCGAGTGACCCAACTTTGGCGTCTTGGATGGATCGCTTCTCACTCTTTGATGTATATGGTTCGTCCTGGTTTAGCGCGGTTTACATACTTCTCTTCATTTCATTGATCGGCTGTGTTCTTCCACGTACAGTCGAACATTTCCATGCAGCGCGAGCGCTACCACCTCTTACTCCAAAGAATTTAAACAGGATGGATTTCTATCACTCCTGGAGTGGCAGCGAGAAAGACTTCATGACGGCGAAGGATTGGCTTACCCGAAAGCGCTTTCGAATCCGCGAATTTGAAGGCGCGATCTCGGCCGAGAAAGGGTATCTGCGAGAAACTGGAAACCTCCTTTTTCACTTGGCCCTAATCCTGATTTTGGTGGGAGTCAGCATTGGTGGGCTCTTTGGTATGAGCGGGGAGGCAATCGTTAACGTGGGAGAGCGCTTCACCAATACTCCCACCACCTATGACAGCCTTACTTACGGAAAGCTCTTTAAGGATGAGTCACTTCCACCATTTGCTATATCAATCGACTCTTTTCAAGCCAAGTACAACCCGGCCACTAGCGCACCAGAGGATTACACGCTTAACGTCACAGTGAAAGAACGCCTTGGAGCCAAACCCGTAAAGCGCAAAATAAAAGTTAATAGCCCGCTGGGTTTTGGAGGTACCAATGTCTATCTGCAGGCGACTGGATATTCGTCGGTGGTGACGGTACGCAATGCCGCTGGTGAAATTGTCTTGCAAGGACCTATTCCTTTTCTACCCCAAGATTCAAATATGACCTCGATAGGTGCGATAAAAGTTCCTGATTCAAGTCCACAGTTGGGATTTGTGGCTTCCCTGCTACCTACTGCCGCCCGCGATAAATTGCGTGGCGGGATCTCCATCTACCCAGAAGCTCTAGACCCCGAACTACTCTTTTCCGCTTGGAAGGGAGATTTAGGTTTAGATCGCGGGATTCCGCAATCGGTCTATCGGATTGATACTTCAAAAATGGAGAAGATCGGTTTGAAAGGTTTAAAGATTGGACAGACCTACACCTTCGCCGATGGCAGCATTAGATTTGATGGCGTAGTTCAATGGGTCAATTTGCAGGTTGTACGAGACCCTGGAAAGCCCTTTGCCCTCGTGGGGGGTATTCTTTCCATTCTTGGTTTGCTGGCCTCGCTATTTACCAGGCGCCGGCGGATCTGGGTGCGATTTGGTGCGGGTGGAGTGATTGAAGTAGCTGGGTTGGCAAAGAATGCCGCTCCGGGTTTGGAAGAAGAGATTTCGGAATTAACTGCAGAGTTGAGGAGATAAATGACGCACACCTCTTGGGCATTTCTCTCTAATTATTTAATCTACTCATCCATGGCCTTATATACCTTGGCCTTTTTTGCGCACGCATATGAAACGGCCTTTGCAATTCGTGCACCTCAACCAGAAATCCAAAATGATTCTTCTGGAAACCTCCTAGTGAAAACTTTTGATTTTAGCCGCACCGAGAAGGCCGCGCGCATTGCTACTGCGTTCATGATTCTTGGCACGGCGCTACTCCTCGGCGGTGTTGTCGCGCGTGGAGTATCTGCCGGTCGCGTGCCTTGGGGAAATATGTACGAGTTTTCCATCACCGGGGCTTTGGCATTTAGTGGTGCTTACCTTTTTGCCCTGCGCAAATATGACCTGCGCTGGTTGGGATTGCTAGTTTCGATTTCCGTTCTTCTAACTCTTGGAACAGCTGTCGCAGTTCTTTATCGACCCAGTGCCCCATTGGTACCTGCACTCAAGTCAACTTGGTTAGTTATTCATGTATCGGCAGCAATTATTTCCGGGGGAGTTTTTCTACTCTCAAATGTGATCGCCGCGGCCTATCTCTATTTAGATTCTGTGGAGTCCAAAGGTGACCGCCCGGTCTGGGCGAAGCGACTTCCGACGCTGGAAGTTCTTGACCAACTTTCATACCGGTTAGTTGCTTTTGTATTTCCACTCTGGACATTTTCAGTTATCGCTGGGGCAATTTGGGCCGAACATGCCTGGGGTAAATATTGGGGATGGGATCCTAAAGAGACTTGGGCTTTCATCACTTGGGTGGCTTACGCCGCCTATCTCCATGCACGTGTGACCGTCGGATGGCGGGGACGAAAAGCCGCTTGGCTGTGCCTCTTTGCCGGATCTACTTTTCTGTTCAATTACGTTTACATCAATATTTGGGGCACGGGAAGACACACGTACTCCGGTCTATAGAGTCGGGCCGCTAAATATTTCGCAGAAAATCCGGATCATCATCAGGTGGGATAATTCTTCGTGAGCCCCCGCGTGGATAACCAGGTCGACGTGGTCTGCCTGCAATCCAGTAGGCGATCGCACCGATTGGTGAAATCAAAATAATAATTAGTATCCAAGCCCACTTTGGGAGATTGCGAATTGCAGAGATATCAGTCCCTGCGCAATCAACCAATGAATAGATCGTAAAGATAATGGGGATTAGAACGAGTAGGAAACGCATAGAGAAAGTCTAGCCGTTCTTCAGGCAAGCAAGAGGGCGGTGGATAAGCAGAGCGCAAATAAGAGTTGTAAACGTCCAGTCTTTCCCAAAAGTGGAATAAGTTTTGCGCCTTCTAAGTTGCCCATGTTGCTATTTACTTCTTTGGCCAGGCTGTAAGAAATCGGCGCTAAGGCTAAAGTGATTATCCCCCAGCGCGCAACAAAAAGCGCCACCACATGGGCTAACAACAAGAGCAGGGCAAAGAGAAAGCGACTTCCATCATCTCCCATCCGAACTGCCAGAGTTCGCTTGCCCACCGCGGCATCTTTTTCTAAGTCTCGGATGTTATTAATGACTAAGAGGGAACAGGATAGGGCTCCGACGGGAATTGCTGCTAGAAAAGCGTTCATCGTAATTTTCTCAGTCTGCGCATAGTAAGTTCCCATGGTCGCGACTAAGCCAAAGAAAATAAAGACCGAGATCTCACCAAAGCCGCGATAGCCATATGGGGATTTACCCCCTGTGTAAAACCAGGCAGCAAGGATCGCGACGGCTCCCACTGCGACTAACAACCATGAACTAAGCGCAGCAAGTGTTACTCCAGCAACGCCGGCGAGAAAAAAAGCCAGGAAAGCGGCGTTTCTAACTTCTTTAGGCTGGGCAAGCCCACTTGCCACTATGCGTATTGGCCCTATTCGATCTTCATCTGTTCCGCGCACACCATCGGAATAATCGTTGGCGTAGTTGACGCCGATTTGCAGCGCCAAACTCACGATCAGAGCAAGTAGTGCACGCGAGAGAATCGCATCGCCCCTGGCCAAGGAGGTTGCAACCAGAACCGGAGTTACCGCCGCAGGAAGGGTTCGCGGCCGTGCGCCTTTAACCCATACATTCATCGCTGTCATAGTGCGCCCTTCTGGTTGGATGCAAACTCTATTAGGGCAGCACGATCTAATTTTCCAATTGTAGTTAGAGGCAGTTGGGCAAGTCGCAATATCCCCTTCGGTTTTGCTTCAACACCTAGAGAATTAGAAAGTTGCAGAGCTATTTCATCATCGGACGGGCCTGCATCGCCGCCGATAGCTAGGAATAAAGCGGTGCCCCACTCTGGATCTGCCATCCCGAATGCGGCAAAAGTGTGGCCGGGAAATTTATTTTGCAATATTTCGCTAACGGCAAAGAGAGATACTTTCTCGCCACCCGTGAGGATTGTGTCATCGGCGCGATTTTTCACTATTAGTTTTCCAGATTCAATGGATCCAATATCTTGAGTTATAAACCATCCGTCAACAAAATTCTTACGCCAAGCTGGCTCATCGTTTAGGTAATTGCTGGCGAGCATCGCTCCTTTTATCGCTATCTGACCCTCTCTTATTTCCACGTCCACACCATCAAACTTTGTTCCGTTGTAGACGCAGCCACCGCAGGTTTCAGTCATTCCGTATGTTGTGACGAGGTTAATTTTCGCCGAGGTAGCTAGCGCTCCAAGATCGTCAGTCAGGGCGGCCCCACCGACGAGGACTGCTTGGCAACTTTGGAGGTGCGAAAGAAGTTCAGTGTCTCCGTGTAGCGCTCGGAATAGTTGCGTAGGTACTATCGCGGTGAAATCAACCTTTGGGTATGTAGCGCTGTTTCGTAGATCAATAGTGGCGGTGCCGAGTTCCAAGCTTCGGAGCAGAACATTTATTCCTGCAATGTGATTTAGGGGCAGCAGAAGTGACCAAGTATCTCCAAATTTCGCATTTAGGAATTTATTTGAAGCTCGGGCCGAATAGAGGAGGGCGTTTGATGTCAGCGCCACCTCCTTAGGTGGGCCATTTGAGCCGCTAGTGGCCACTACGATCGAAATAGGCTCGGGAACTAGCGCGCTTTTACTCTTACAAAAAGCCAGTGCGGGACCAATTCCAGAAAGGGCTTTACTCAGGTCATCCATTACGCCACTCACGGATGAGGTGTTGACTGGATGTAGCGCTTTTGTTCTCTTTTCCATTGCCGCCGTAGGCTATCGCCTATAACCCTGCAGGAGGAAATATGAGCAAACCGATAAAGCGTGAGTTTGGCAGTCGCGTTATTCCCGATTGGAAAATTGGGCAAGGCGGCGAGAATTTCGTCGACGTCATTTATGAAGTGGCCGAAGGCATGGCCAAGATCACGATCAATCGCCCAAAGTTGCGAAATGCATTTCGCCCGCAGACGATTATTGAATTAGCGAGCGCCTTTACATTGGCCCGCGATGACCAAGAAGTCGGCGTAATCATTCTGACAGGCGCAGGTCATGAAGCATTCTGTTCAGGTGGCGATATACAAGTGCGCGGCTCAGATGGGTATTTAGGAGATGACCCTCTCTCCAAAAAAGGCATTGGTCGCCTCAATGTTTTGGATCTACAAATTCAGATTCGTCGCACTCCTAAACCTGTTGTTGCCATGGTTGCTGGATGGGCAATTGGCGGGGGGCATGTTTTGCATGTGGTCTGCGATTTAACCATCGCTGCCGAAAACGCCAGATTTGGTCAGACAGGTCCAATGGTGGGTTCGTTCGATGGCGGATATGGTGCGGGACTTCTTGCCGCTCATGTTGGACAGAAAAAGGCGCGTGAGATTTGGTTTCTCACTCGCGAATATGACGCCCAAGAAGCGCTGCAGATGGGGTTGATAAATACCGTGGTACCCCTTGAAGAGTTGGAAGCGGAAACCGTCTCTTGGTGTCGCGAAATGTTGCGCAACTCTCCGATGGCGCTGCGCATTCTTAAAGGAAGCCTTAACGCTGCCGATGATGGATTGGCTGGCGTGCAACAACTCGCTGGAGATGCCACCTTGCTCTTTTATCTTACGGAAGAGGGCCAAGAAGGGCGCGATGCTTTCCTAGAAAGACGACCTGCCGATTTTGGAAAGTTCCCTAGGCGCCCTTAAATGTTGGAATCAATTCTTGATTCTCTACACGTTATATCGCTTCCCACTAAAACTAACTTTCGAGGAATAAGAGAACGAGAAGTCGCGTTATTTTCTGGTCCGATTGGCTGGGCCGAATTTTCGCCTTTCTTGGAGTACGGGGCGATTGAATCTGTACCCTGGCTAGTTAGCGCCATCGAGTCGGCGGTAACAACACCTCCAACACCAATACGGGCAGCGATTGAAATAAACACCACGATGCCCGCCTTGGAAGGACGAGCGGAGATTGCAGAAGTGCTCTCCTGGTTTCCCGGATGCAAGGCTGTGAAGGTAAAGGTGGGAGGAAATTTCGCAGCCGATTTAGAAAGAGTTCGCCTAGTAAAAGAAATGGTTCCAGGTGTACGAATTCGGTTGGATGTAAATGGGGCATGGACGGTGGATCAAGCAAGTTCCTATCTGCTTGCGATTCATCAAGAATTGGGAGAAATCGAATACGTCGAGCAACCATGCGCGACTATTGAAGAATTGAGGGCGCTTAGGAAGAGGCTGCCAGCTGAGATATTAATTGCGGGGGATGAATTAATTCGCAAAAGCCAAGACCCTCTGGCTCTGGAATTATCCGATGCCGTGGATATATTGATCTTGAAGGTGGCTCCTTTGGGCGGCATTAAGAGGGCAAGCCAAATTGCGGCACAGTATGGATTACCAATTGTGGTTTCTAGTGCGCTGGAATCGGCGGTAGGAATCTCTTATGGGCTGAAACTGGCGGCGGCCATTCCGGTTTTAGATTATGCGAACGGATTGGGAACAGGGGCGTTATTGAACGCTGATGTTGCGACTTTAGTCTTAGAGAATGGAAAAATAGAAGTAGGTTCGGTATCTCCGACCGATGAAAGTCTCTCCACTTATGCGGTAGATGGGCAACGGATGGATTGGTGGCGCGAGCGAATACGCCAGACTTGGCTGGCTGGGGCAGGTAACTGGGTGCAGCGGGAAGGATGGTCGCTTTGAATTTGAATACATCAACGCAATTAGCGCGTTCCATCATTCTCCAACTCATTTCTTCGGGAGTAACCGATGCCGTCCTCTCACCTGGATCACGCAACGCCCCGCTCTCGATTGCGCTCTATGCGGCGCAGCAAAGAGGACTGATAAAACTGCATGTAAATATTGATGAAAGATCTGCTGGATTTTTCGCTTTGGGAATATCGAAAGCGTCACTTAAGCCAGTTGCACTTATTTGCACAAGTGGGACGGCAGCTGCTAACTATCATCCCTCTTTACTTGAGGCTTGGCATTCGCAGATTCGGTTGATCGTAATTACCGCCGATCGCCCCGCAAAATTGCGTCAAACTGGAGCGAATCAAACTACTTTGCAGGCGGAGATGTTTCGAAGCTGCACGCAATATGAAATGGATATTGCTGGTGCGCACGTGGATCTAGCCCCCGCGCTAGCAACCTTAGAAAAGGGACCGATCCATTTAAATGTGCAATTTGATGAGCCGCTGCTCCCGTCGGATGCCGACGACTGGCTAGGGCAGGTTGTCCGAAAGCCCTATTTGTCAGCGAAAAAAGAGGGGCTTGGACTTTTGAAAATTAACCAAGCCCGAGGGCTAATTGTGGTTGGACATGATCGCGCCGGATTTACGACCACTGAGTTGGAAGAGTTCATATCTAAAATTGGTTGGCCGCTGATTGCCGAGGATCCGCTGAGCTTCAAGAACGCGCTGCCCCACGCATCACTCTTTCTGACTTCAGCGCAAATTCGTAGCCAGCTAAAACCGGAGATAGTCATTGTGATCGGTCGTACAACACTTTCCCGTTCAGTGAACTCCCTAATCAAATCGGCGGCGCGAGAGATCGTGATCGATCCGCGGATTGGCGATATCGATGTAAAGCGCGTAGCAAGTGAAGTGTACCTTGAACTGCCTCGGGTCGAAAATACATACCTAGCGGACTCTAATTGGAACTTTCTTTGGAAGAAATATGCAGAGCAAACTTCGAAGGCGTTATCTGAAATACCAAAGTGGGGAGAGCCCAATATCGCTCGTTCACTTGTTAAATCACTTGGCTCTGGGAGCACCTTGTACATTTCTTCTTCTCGACCAATCCGCGACGTAGAAGGTTTCGCTGAATATAGAGATGGAATAGAAACTTTCGCTAACCGCGGCTTGGCTGGTATTGACGGAAATATCGCGACCGCTATGGGGATCGCATCTCAACGGAGTTCGTGCACCGCTTTAATTGGCGATCTCTCTTTTCTCCATGATCACAACGGACTGCTAAGTGCATCTGGGGTTAATCTGCGGATTTTAGTAATTAATAATGATGGCGGTGGAATCTTCTCGACGCTTGCGCAAGAGGGTCAAAGTGGATTCGAAGAAATTTTTGGTACCCCACATGGATTTGATTTAGTGGCCATAGGAGAGGGGCTAGGCATTGCCTCCACCTCCGTTTCCTCCCTTAATGAATTGGAGTATGAGTTAATGAAACCCATTAGCGGTATTTCACTTGTGGTGGCGATGGTGCCGACCCGAGGAGAGAATGCAGCGCAGCTTCGTGCGCTAATTGCTCGAATCTCGCAATTTTAGATTTTACTTAGGGCGCTTATCATCGGTGTGAATTTTGCCTGACTTTCATCGAGTTCACGCCGCGGATCTGAGCCGGAGACGATTCCGCATCCTGCATATAGCCTGATCTCGCGCTCGGAAATCTGTCCGCACCGCAGCGCAATTCCAAGTTCTCCATCTCCTCGCGCATCTATCCACCCGACCGGACCGGCGTAGCGCCCGCGCTTCATTCCCTCGAGCACAGAGATTACTTTGGTGGCAATTTCAGTTGGGGTTCCACAGACCGCCGCAGACGGATGTAACTTTTCTAATATCGAGAAGGTATCGAAATGTTGGGATGTTTCGGCAATTGCCCCCGTTACATCTGTAGCAAGGTGCATCACATTCGCTAGGTGCAGAACGAATGGTGAGTCGGGCACATTGGTAGAAGAACAAAAAGGTGCCAAGGATTGCGCAACCGAGCGCACTGCGTATTCGTGCTCTTCCAAATCTTTCGAGGATCTTGCTAATGAACCTGCAAGCGCTAAATCTTTTTCGTCATCTCCAGTCTTGCTAATTGTGCCAGCAAGTACTCTCGATGTAACCATAGAACGGTTCAATCTCAATAAGAGTTCGGGGGTTGCACCCACTAATCCATCGATCGAGAAGCACCAAGTAGAAGGATATTCTTCCTCCAAGTTTCTAAGAATTTGTCGTGGATCAATTTCCGAATCTGCGCTGCCATTTAAATCTCTAGCGAGAACCACTTTGTCGATCTGTCCAATTTGAATTGCTTGAATCGCTTCGGCAACGCGAGCTTGCCATTCAATTGGGGTTAGAGACCCGTTACGCCACGTGTAATTTATTTTCTCAGCGATGGCGGGTCGATGAAGTAATTCAGGTTGGGCTCCATTTCCGATCCAAGTGATCCAAGATTGCCCGCCGCGGCTTCCGACCAACACCTTAGGAATGATAAGAACTGATTCTTCGTCGGGAGAAAAGGAAAAGGAAGAAAATAGAATCGGTCCGGTTCCAAATGTATGGACGGCGTCGGTTGCCGAGAGGAGCTCTAATTGCTTATGCCACCATTGCCGAGCGTCACGAAATCGATTCTCTCCACTAACTTTAGTAGTGGCGTGAATACCCCATCCGACCAGCCCCTCACCCCGTCGCACCCAGGACAGCGGGGATTTATCACTTAGAAGTTGTAAAAGGGGTAAATGCTCCCCGATGCGCGCGGTCGTAACTGGAACCAGTTGAGGCACTTTTGTCTTTCAATTCGTCTGGAAAAAAATAAGGTGGATTTTGCAAGGATTTGTGGGTCAAGCCTAGTGTGCGCGAGAATATGTATATGTCGCGGGCAAATCTCGATAAAGATCCGGAAGAGATAGCGGCGATGTTTGATGGCGTCGCCAAACGCTACGACCTGGTTAATGATTTATTGAGTTTAGGTAGAACCAAAGCTTGGCGAAAAGCCGCGACCGCCATAATTGCCCCCAAGGCGGGGATGAAAATCCTTGATTTGGCCGCCGGTACTGGATCCTCTAGCGAGCCTCTGGCCGCCGCCGGGGCAGATGTAATTCCAGTCGATTTCTCCGATGGGATGCTCGCCGCTGGGCGAAAAGCCCGTCCCAACCTGCCCTTTACCAAAGCCGATGCCTTAAACCTGCCTTTTGAGGCTGAGCGCTTTGACGTCGTCACCATTTCATTTGGCCTGCGAAATACCGTTGATATGGAAAAGGCCTTAAAAGAAGCGCTGCGAGTTACGAAAACGGGTGGCCGATTGGTCATTGTTGAGTTCTCGCACCCTGTTTGGCGTCCGTTTCGCACCATTTATACGAATTATCTTATGCGGGCCCTGCCTTTCATTGCCCGATTTACCGCCAACAACCCAAAGGCTTATATCTATTTGGCCGCCTCGATTCGGGCCTGGCCCGATCAGAGCGCCCTGGCCGCCCGCATCGAGGCGGCCGGCTGGAGCCAGATCAACTGGCGAAATCTCACGGGTGGGGTTGTCGCAGTTCACAGCGCTACCAAGGCCTCGCGGTTATAGGTAAGCGCGTGGCGACCATAGGATTTCTTTCATTATGACTTCCACATCAAATCCCTATGTGCCGATCTTTGTAATCGGGGCAATCGGATTTGGCTTTGCTGCTGTCTCGGTATTAATCGCGGCCATTACCGGTCCCAAGCGTTATAACCGCGCAAAACTTTCTGCATATGAATGTGGAATTGAACCGAGTCCGCAAGCCGCCGAAGGTGGTCGCTTCCCAGTTAAATATTTTTTAACTGCGATGCTATTTATTATTTTTGATATCGAAATCGTATTTCTTTATCCATGGGCGGTAACTTTCGACAAACTTGGACTTTTTGGATTAGTTGAAATGGGAGTTTTCATCGCCACCGTGTTTGTCGCGTATGCGTATGTTTGGCGACGCGGCGGATTGGAATGGGATTAGTTGTGGGTCTAGAAGAAAAATTACCTAGTGGTTTTGCCCTTACAAGTGTAGAAAAACTTGCGGGGTATATGCGCAAGAATTCCCTATGGCCGGCAACTTTTGGTCTGGCATGTTGCGCCATAGAGATGATGGCTTCTGGTGCTGGTCGTTACGATCTAGCCAGATTCGGAATGGAAGTTTTCCGCGCCTCCCCACGCCAGGCAGATTTGATGATTGTGGCTGGCCGAGTCTCAAATAAAATGGCACCAGTCCTTCGACAAATTTATGATCAGATGGCTGGTCCAAAATGGGTGATTGCAATGGGGGCCTGCGCATCTTCGGGTGGAATGTTTAACAATTACGCCATTGTGCAAGGCGTAGATCACGTTGTGCCCGTTGATATTTATCTGCCAGGTTGTCCGCCTCGTCCAGAAATGTTGATGGATGCAATCTTGAAACTTCATGAGCAGATTAGTAATGAAAAGTTGGGTGCCAATCGCGCCGATATTATTCGAGAAGTAGAAGCGGCTGCGCTGGCTGCTCTTCCTACCCACCAACTCAAAGGGTTACTCGCATGACCGGAATGTTCGGAGCGACTGGTTCTGGCGATACATCTGGATTTGGCGGTCTCGTTAAGAGTGCAGTTTCGCCAGGATCCAGCCAGCGTCCATACGGTAGCTATTTCGACGATGTGGCCGATGACTTGGAGCGGGCTTACCCAGATTTTGCCACCGCGATTGAGAAAGTAGTTGTCTATCGTGGCGAACTTACCCTGCACGTTAAGCGCGAAAACTTAGTTGAAGTGGCTCTGATTTTACGCGATCAGCTTCGCTTCGAAATGTGTTTAGGGGTAAGCGGAGTCCATTACCCTGAGGATTTAGGACGCGAACTGCATGCGGTGATTCCACTTCTATCCATGACCCATAATCGTCGTATCCGACTAGAAGTTTCAGTGCCTCAATCCGACCCACATCTACCTTCTTTAGTGGAAGTCTGGGCTGGAAGCAATTGGAACGAACGCGAAACTTTTGACATGTTTGGAATTATTTTTGATGGCCATCCCGGACTAACCCGAATTTTGATGCCCGATGATTGGCGCGGCCATCCTCAACTTAAGGATTATCCGCTCGGTGGTATTCCTGTTGAATATAAAGGTGCCACCGTACCTCCACCCGACGAGCGCAGGTCTTATCGATGAGTACTTTTACAGATCCATCCATCGATCCATATACCTCTTCGCGCCAAACAACTGAGGGAACAGTTTTCTCCGTTACCGGAGGTGATTGGGATTCGCTAGTAACCGAAATCGGCGCAACTAAAGAAGAGCGTGTGGTTGTAAACATGGGACCGCAGCATCCTTCCACGCATGGTGTGCTTCGTTTAGTTCTGGAATTAGAAGGCGAGACTGTTACCGAGCTTCGTTGCGGAATTGGTTACTTGCATACCGGTATTGAGAAAAATGCTGAATACCGAAGCTGGACGCAAGGCGTCACTTTTGTAACAAGAATGGATTACCTCTCGCCGCTCTTCAATGAAGCGGCTTACTGCTTGGGCGTTGAAAAGTTACTTGGGATTACCGAAGATGTCCCAGAGCGCGCTAGTGTAATTCGAGTTTTGATGATGGAGTTAAATCGCATTTCATCTCACATGGTTGCGCTTGGAACTGGCGCCCTGGAATTAGGCGCCCTGTCGCCCATGATTTTCTGTTTCCGAGAACGCGAAAAAGTGCTGGATGTTTTTGAAATGATCTCTGGGTTACGGATGAATATGGCTTACATTCGCCCCGGCGGTGTCGCGGTAGATCTTCCTGCAGGCGCTCTTGCCAAGATTCGTGAAACGGTAAAAGAGCTACGTCGAGATTTCAAAGATAACGATAAATTGCTGATCGGTAATACCATCTGGATGAAGCGGACAGAGGGCGTTGGCTATTTAGATTTGGCCGGTTGTACGACGCTGGGGATCACTGGTCCGGTTCTTCGCTCAACGGGGATGCCATGGGATTTGCGTAAAATGGCGCCTTATAGTGGCTATGAAAATTACAACTTTGATGTAATTACCGCAGATACATGCGATGTTTATGGCCGATTCTTGATTCGCATGAGTGAGTTGGAGCAGTCCTTACGAATTATCGAACAATGTGTCGAAAAGTTGGAGAAAATGGAAGGCGCCCCCGTTATGGTGGCCGATAAGAAGATTGCTTGGCCCTCTCAATTGGCGCTTGGCGGTGATGGCCTAGGTAATTCACTTGACCACATTCGTGAAATTATGGGAACTTCGATGGAAGCTCTCATCCATCATTTCATATTGGTTACTGAAGGTTTCCGAGTCCCGGCAGGCCAGGTTTATACCGCTGTGGAATCTCCGCGTGGCGAACTAGGGGTGCACTTAGTTTCCGATGGAGGAACGCGCCCATATCGACTTCATTTCCGCGAACCTTCCTTCAATAATCTGCAATCGACATCGGCAATGTGCGAAGGCTCTTTGATCGCCGACGTTGTTGCGGCAGTCGCTTCAATTGATCCCGTGATGGGCGGTGTTGATCGCTAATGGCTTTCACAAATTCGGATTTAGAGACGATGGATTCGATCATTAAGCGATATCCGCGCAGTCGATCGGCGATCATGCCGCTACTGCACTTTGTTCAATCGATAGATGGTTTTGTGACGCCAGAAGGAATCGAGTTGGTTGCGAAGAGATTGGATTTGGCTACGGCCGAAGTGTCAGCCGTCGCTACCTTTTACACTCAATACAAGCGCAAGCCGGTCGGTGAATATCACGTAGGAGTCTGTACAAATACGCTGTGTGCCGTTATGGGCGGGGATGCGATTTTTGCGGCGCTGAAAGAGCATCTAGATATTGAAAATGATGGCGTGACCGACGATGGGAAAGTTTCCCTTGAGCATATTGAGTGCAATGCCGCCTGTGACTACGCACCGGTTGTTATGGCAAATTGGGAGTTTTATGACAATCAAACGGTGCAGTCGGCAAAAGATCTAGTTGATGCCGCCCGTGCTGGTAATCCACCTGCTCCCACTCGCGGTCCCGATTCTCTTCCGACCTGGAAAGCAAATTCTGCAGTTCTAGCAGGTCTAAATGATGGTCGTGCAAATGAAGGCGTGCAGGCCGGCGCCCCCTCTCTACTTGGTCTAGAGATTGCAAAGGGGCGCAAATGACTTTGTTGACTCCGGTCCTATCCGCGCATTGGGATGAAAAAGATTCCTTTACGATGGCTGGCTATAAGCGCCACGGTGGCTATGAAGCAGCGGTTAAAGCGCTGGCGATGGAACCAGATGCGGTGATTCAGCTGGTAAAAGATTCTGGGCTACGTGGTCGTGGGGGCGCAGGTTTCCCTACTGGGATGAAGTGGGGATTCATCCCGCAAGGCGACAATAAAGATCATTACCTTGTGGTTAATGCGGACGAATCCGAGCCAGGTACTTGTAAAGATATGCCGCTGCTGTTGGCAAACCCACATGTATTAATTGAAGGAGTGATTATCGCCTCTTATGCAATTCGCGCAAAGGAGGCTTTTATTTATGTACGTGGTGAAGTTACCCATATTGTCCGTCGCTTGAATCAGGCGATTGAGGATGCGTACAAGGCCGGCTATTTAGGTAAGAACATTTTTGGCACCGGAGTGGATCTTGAGTTGGTTTTACATGTTGGCGCCGGCGCCTATATCTGCGGTGAGGAAACCGCACTTCTTGACTCACTTGAAGGATTTCGTGGACAGCCACGATTGCGTCCACCGTTTCCCGCAATCGCTGGACTTTATGCACGTCCAACGGTGGTAAACAATGTTGAGTCAATTGCTTCGGTTCCTTCGATCATTTCAAATGGAGCCCAATGGTTTGCGGAAATGGGAACCGAGAAAAGCAAAGGTATGACTTTGTATTCGCTCTCAGGGCATGTCACAAATCCAGGTCAGTTCGAAGCCCCCCTTGGAATTACGCTGCGCGAACTTCTTGAAATGGCCGGTGGCGTGCGTTTCGGGCATCAATTGAAATTCTGGACACCAGGTGGTTCATCTACTCCGATCTTTACAGACGAGCATTTGGATACGCCCTTAGATTATGAAGGTGTGGCCGCAGCTGGCTCCATGTTGGGAACAAAAGCTCTGCAGATATTTGATGAAACTACCTGCGTGGTTCGGGCTGTATTGCGTTGGAGCGAGTTTTATAAGCACGAATCTTGCGGAAAATGCACTCCGTGCCGCGAGGGTACTTGGTGGCTAGTGCAACTTATGCGTGACTTAGAAAATGGAAAGGGCAGCGCTGCCGATTTGGATAAATTGCTCGATCTTTGCGACAACATTATGGGTCGTGCCTTTTGCGCGCTGGGCGATGGTGCAACCAGCCCAATCACTTCCTCCATTAAATATTTCCGCGATGAATACATAGCGCACATTACAAATGGTGGTTGCCCTTTCGATCCACACGCCTCAACTCTCTTTGCCTCACAGGGAGTTGGTGCGAAATGACCACCGCCGAAATGGTTGACACGATCACCGTAGTAATCGACGGTTTTGAAATTAGTGTCCCTAAAGGAACTTTAGTTATCCGCGCTGCTGAGAAGTTAGGAATTCAAATTCCGCGCTTTTGTGATCATCCTCTTTTGGATCCAGTAGGCGCGTGCAGACAATGCTTAGTTGATATTGAAATTAATGGCCGCGCATTTCCCAAACCACAGGCTGCTTGCACGATTCCAGTTGAGGCTGAAATGGTCGTTAAGACTCAACTAACTTCAGCGGTAGCTGAGAAAGCCCAAAAGGGCGTGATGGAGTTCTTGCTCATTAATCACCCACTTGATTGTCCAGTCTGCGATAAGGGCGGTGAATGTCCCTTACAAAATCAGGCGATGAGCACCGGACGTGGTGAAACACGCTTCGAGGGAGTCAAGCGCACTTTTGAAAAGCCGATCAATATTTCTTCGCAGGTACTTTTAGATAGAGAGCGCTGTATTTTATGCGCCCGCTGCACTCGATTCTCCGAACAAATTGCCGCCGATCCCTTTATCGCGCTGGTCGAACGTGGGGCGCTGCAACAAGTTGGGATCTATGAGAAAGAACCTTTTGAATCCTATTTCTCTGGCAATACCGTGCAAATTTGTCCTGTTGGTGCGCTAACTGGAGCCTCATACCGTTTTAGAGCCCGTCCCTTTGATTTAGTTTCCACCCCATCTGCTTGCGAACATTGTGCCGCGGGCTGCGCGCTGCGCACCGATGTTCGTCGGGGAAAGACACTGCGTCGTTTAGCCGGGGAAGATGCCAACGTTAACGAAGAGTGGAATTGCGATAAGGGTCGTTGGGCATTTAAGTATGTAACGGCGGGAGACCGTCTAACTGAGCCCTTGGTGCGCGATGAGAATGGCGATTTACAACCCGCCTCTTGGCCGGTTGCCTTGGCAGCCGCTGCTGCTGGTTTGCAAGGAAGGCGTGCAGCAGTATTAG
>JANXME010000177.1 GCA_025354785.1 Actinomycetes bacterium
ATGTCGTATGGCGGCTCGACCCAGTGGGGCGAGCCGGGCCAATACCAAGCATACATATTAGTCCTTCCATCTTGGATTAGCAAGCAATTGGTGTACCTGCCTTCGACAAATCTTAAAAAGATGTGCAATTTTTCAGGTGGCGTAGATTGTATAATCATAATTGCAATTGATCAATGTATTCTTGAAGAGTCATCGAGTTTGCATAATCAGACGCCATGAACATGCGCGTGGCCTTCAGTAAGTTCGCCGGCATGCTGGCGCCAATTTCCGACTCCAAAACCTTATTATTAAGAGGATTTCGCGTTGTAGTGTACCACGGTGTATAGTATACCTTGATCGAGTGACCTCGTTCGCCACGATATCTGGCCTGGTCGTCTAGTCTGACATAAATCAGATAGTTACTATATTTGGCAGTATAATAACTAAATCCCATATCTTCGAGATTGGATATTGTCTGTTTATGCATATATCGAATTTAACATTTCTTTAATAGTGTTATGTCCGCCAAAACCCGGCGATTCAATCCAAGCGTTGATTAAATCGACGACCTCAGCCGGTATTAGAACATGTTTGCCATAGGAATACGCTGAACTATCAACAGAGGTTGAATAAGCTGGTTTGTCAATCACAATATGTGGAGCTTTTGTATCAACTATCTCATAGTACAACATCGATATTTCACCAATTCTAATGTCAGTAGGCTTTATGCTTATCATCGAACTCGCGTCGACACGATAAAACCATTCTCGCTGAGTGCCGTCATTCATACTTGTATATTATATAAAAATTGTTCCAATGTGAGTCCGCCAAAACCGCCATGCTCACCCCATATCTTTATAGCAATACGTTCGCGTTCATTAAATCCAGCATCCCATTTACCTGTCATTCCTTGAACATCAAGAATTTTCCAAACGGCATCAATTTTAGTATATAAAATATACTCACATCCTTTGAATTCAAACCTGACCATTGTAGTTGTGGACATGTGAGGTGTTGCAAGATTCATGCCAGTTTATTCCGGTAATTTGATAAAACATGCCGGTAATGCGGCCATTTGCAAAACGCAGTCACTTATTGCATATTTCTCAGTCATATGCCAACGGTGTCCAATATAGCTTCATCACAAATTCACCATAAGGCATAGCACTGACGAAGCTTGAGTCTAACCACTTATTATAGGTAGAGCGAATCTCTTTCAAAGGCATATTCTCACCAGTCAATTCTTTCAACAGAATTTGAATAGCCTTCCAAAGTTCAGTCTTTTTCTGAATTACCTTACGTCCATCATAATAATTGGGCATTAATCTACCTTTTCGAAATATGCTATTAAAAGATTGTTTAGCACCCTACTTTTAATACCGGACATATGTGCCAATGTGTAAATACTTGTGTCAGAATATGTCAGTTGATCAACTGACATAATTATGAACATATCTCCAGGTGGTATCCAATAGCTGGCATCATGTGTTGGATGCGTTTGATGTGGTATTGTGTGCGGGAGGAAGTATCTGCTATTCAATTCAGTTTTAGATCTTACCACGTCGCCGGGTTGTGAATTATGTTTATATTTCATTTGATGTCCAACATTCCATTGCAGAAGTCTCGAAATGTTAAGCCAAGATCATTAACGAACCAAAGTTTGGCAACGGTGCGGATTTCTTCCCAAGATGTGTCTCCAGGACAAATCGTCACTTCTCCACCAATGTAATTACCATGTTCGATGCGTTCGAATAATGGTTCTATTGGCCCACTTCCGCCGTTTAGTATGTGGCTCCACAATATGTAATCTGCATTCTGATACCTAAAGACCCGTGCGTTATATACACCTGGATTTAATCCAGGTGGACTGCCAGGCTCAATGCGTTGTTCTGGCGGATCAAGGCTCATATTTTATAAATAAACTGTTAATACCAGTGCTGCTCGCCAGTATAGACATACTACCGCTCATGTGTACCAACCTATATTGATTAGAATGCCATTCTGCGCTAGTTTGAATGTTATCAATCACCCAATGATCGCCCGCCACGAAGTGCTTATCTAGGTCAAAATCGCTGGTGGCTGTATACCAATCGCCAAGTTTAATCGCGTCCATGCATAGACTCCAAAATTTGTTGTAAAGTTAAATCAGCAAAGGCAGAATCACGTTTGTGCCACAAGGTAATACACATTTTAATGCTGTCACTTAATGGATGTGTCTTGGTGAGGTCGCGATCAGCACAATTGCAATTTCCGGAATGATATGTGCAAACAATAGTCTGGTCAGTTCCTGCAAAATATAAATGATTATTGACTGAGAAATATGCACGTGCATATTTATTGTCTATTTGACGCATAAATGGCTGTATCGATGTGACTACATCAGTCATTTAGAACTCCATTTAGGAAGTCGACTAACGAAATGGAGTTCCATAGACTGGTCCGCCAAATTTTACAAGCGACAGCCAGAGTCTCTGATGGGCTAACATCATCCAGATGCCAGTCCGAACAACGGACTGAGTGTGTACAAATCGCTTGTGGATTAATAACCCAAAGATGGCTGTCAGTCTGAAAATGATAATAGTACTCTGGAGTGTCGTCCGGTGTCCAGACCCGATCGTTTGGTGGGTATGAATATTTATAGACCACAGCAACTGCCTTTCGCGCATATATACATAATTATTACACCTACTCAAACACCGCATTTAAAAAGTCCACTAATGCAATAATCTTCATGTATTCAGACTTTTCCCACAGTTTGCATGCCTGCCCCAGAGCGGGATCTAAATCACATTTATTATCTATATTTTGGTATAAACCGCGAGTACCTGGTTCTATTGGTACTATACATGCTGCCGTAAACCCATGCCCACGTAGATAAATGTATGTTTTGTCATCGAGCTCGAATGCCTGATTATCCCAGATGTTTGGGATAAAGTATGGGGACCCAGAATCGTCAGTTAGTTCAAATTTAGCTTTCAGAAATTTCATGTGTGCAAAACTCATTGGTCATATATTATATAAATAATCTTGTAAAGTGATCGAATTTGCAAACGATAGCCACCAGATTTTGCAAAGATCACGTAACTCGCCTGTTCTAGGCGGCCAAGAGTGTGTCGGGAGGAAATATTCCTCCATTGGAACCCACGAATCTTCCATTTGAAGGTACAACACAAAATGCCGATCGGTTCGTGGCGGCATCCAATACTCTCGATACTCGAATGAGAACAGTATGCCGCCTGGATCGTCCAAATCACTGATCATTGTAATTGTCGGCATACGAACAATGGTGCAAGTGACGTGCCAGTGATGTTAATTAAGCACAACGCTCAGATATTCAACTATTGGCAAACCACCAACGAAGGATGTATGCCAAATTTTACAAGCGACATAAATAACTCGATGGTCTGGCGGTCTAGTAGCTAAAACATCCGAGTCATCGAATGACCACCAATCATATGTTGGGCGATCAAATTCAAGATTATATGAACAATGATAAAGACGAAACCGCTCATGTGGAGGCGCAGCCCAAAACACATAGTCATCAATTCTAAACATCGATCCGCTAGAAGGTGGGAGTTGATCAGATAGGTCTAATATGTTTGGCACGTTATTTCAACACCCAAATGTCTTATTTAAATAGTCGACTATTGGCATGTCGATCTTAGCTTTTAATCTTATCTCTAAAGCCGTGCGTAATTCATCCGGCGCAACAACATCATCACTACCATCACATAGGCAATGTCGAGAATGTGCCAGATAGCCGATGTCGGTATAACACCACAGATGAAAATCATCTGTAAAATAAGAGGATAATGATGGATCGATGGCTGCGTTCCACCAAGCAAGAACATGCTCAGACAATCCCAAAAATTTCCCTTTAGATCCAGCAGGTCTAAACTTATTCATAATTGTTCACGTTTCCCGCACCTTTAATAAAGAATGGCGCCCTATATTTCATTGTTGGGCAATTTGCAGAAAGTTTCTGCAATATCCGCATAGCACCACCTAGATTTCGCCCCAGACATATGAGCTAGAATAATTGAGTGTCCTAAGGCATCGCGAATGATTCCTAACACAATAAATCGATCGCCTTGATGAACTAATTCAGTTTGGCCATTGTTGACAAACCAGATCCCAGTAGTAGTTGTTAGTGTTAATATGCCCCCAGGTTTATAGCTCACGGCAAAAGCTCCTTAATAACATCACCCGGCTCCAGTCCGGAGTACGCTTCAGAATTTAAGATCTTGCAGACGTATCTGGACATATCAAATCGATCGCACATTTGCAGATATGTGCCAGACTTTAAAACCGGATTGTTGGGGAGGTCTGTCCAGTACATGGTCGAGTAGTAATGTCGAGGGATAAAATCAGCCTCAAAGCGACCGCGACCATCATGGTAGCCTATGTAGAGCCGACGAGGTTCGTAAGCATACATCGGATCCAGAGACTCCGACCGTTCTATAGACTGCCAATCTTCCGCCCAGAATATCATAAATCCCAGAATATCATAAATCCCAAGATCTTCATGGGCACGAACCCATTAATTCATTAAAGAAAGTCTTTAGATCAATACCTTCAGAATAAGAAGTCCACCAAATCTTACAAAGATCATATGTTTCTGCGGTTTCCGACGGCGGTAGACATTCAAATCCAAGTTTATTAGGATCGGTATCTGGGTCATGTTGATGCCAGTGCCCACCTTCTTTACGGCCTGCAATATTGTAGTACAATGTAAATTTACAGCTGGTTCGTGGCGGCATCCAATACTCATGTCCTTTGAATATAAACAATGTGCCGTCCGGCTGACCAACACTGTTCTCAAGTAGCGTTATTTTCATTTAACTCATCCTGCAATTTAAAGTATTCATCGAGCTCTGCGTCGGACCAATATCCACGCGGTTCGCCAGACATATGGACCATTTCATGTTTATATATCTGCCCCATATTGGTGTTGCTTAATATAACCCAATAATCGCCTAACACCATTAACTCTGGCACTTGCCAGAGTGGACAACCCATGACCAATAGCACATCGCCAGGATGATAATAGATCATTCGGGCACAACCAGTGGTGTAAAATAATAATCTAAGTCGTCGGCGGACCACACACCCTGTTTTTTACCGCGCATGTCAATTAACTCATAACGATAAATTGCATGGGAGATGATACCTAATATGATCCAATAATCACCCAGCTGCATATCTGTACAGTCTACCCAGTTTAAACCTGCACCGACATCTTGCTTCACAACCAACACATCTCCGATGTTGTAATCGATCATGTTGGATTTAATATTTCTTTACACAACTGTTTGGGATCCACGCCCACATAGGCGGCCGAGTTCAGCAATTTGACCACATATTTAATTTCGGCATGGCGAGGGGCGTCTTCCGTGCCCCTATTTGCATGGACCGCGTGATGGTCCAGAACTGAACACCAACAAAAATACGTCCCCTCGGTAAATCTGATTGAAGTGTACAAACCATTATTAATCTCTTCCCATATAAGTTCGTGATTATCTATCAAGTCTGTCACCGCAAAATCTTTCAATTGCGTCATAGTGTTCAAAGTACCATTCTAGATCAGCCCAGTTGGATTTAATCCCTGACATATGTACGATCGTGTACGGGGCAAGACGTGATGAATCATACGACAATATAATCCATAGCTCCCCGGGTTCGAACATAAGATAATCACCTCCGGGTGATTCATATTGACCACTGGGCTGATCATATAATTTCACAACGCAGAAGTTGGTGATCGTGTCGCCCGGTGCCAAGTTATGGGGATACATTTGTTTCGTAGATGTTTCATCTCCGCCAATCATTGCAGCCCCAATACTTCGTTTAAAAATTCAGCAAGCGTTACGGCAGTTGTTCCATTCTTATGCCACATCTGGGCCACCTTCAGCACCACCGGGTCCACGTAGACATGGGCCTGATGACTGCCATTCCAAGTAGTTGGATCCCATACAAATATATTAATATCGTGTGCGGTGGTTTGTAGGAAGAATGCATGCTCTTCGTACATAAATGTGCTGCTAAAGAATTCATCTGGGTCTTCCACCTTGAATATCGTGTGCAATAGCACAACTCTCTCTTCGGAAGTAAAATCCCGCACGCGACTTTGAATTTTTAAATGTGTCCTCATATCTGTATTTTGCAAGAGCCGTGCCCTTATTTTACATCCAACACAGCCCGCAGGTATTCAATTAATGTCACACTATTTAGAAAAGACGCATGCCAGATTTTGCAGGCTTGAACCACGACGGCTTGCTCAATGAGGTCCTCGTCAATGTAAGTCCACCGATAAAAACCTGGGCATAGCGGATCATATGAGGACACATACAACTGTGGCATGTTGACCATATAACAGTAAGCTAGATTGTCAATACTAAATAGCGTGCTGCCAGGATACTCATTTGGCTCAATTTCTCGGATAATCATTGAAATTCATTGGCGTGCGTCATATAATATATACGTATTTTGCAAAACCATGCCGCTCCGACGCGCGGGTCCCTCGACATATTATATATATACATATTTTTGCAAAAATATATAACCCTCTTTGTAAAAAACATTATCCCATATGGGGGCCGGCCCCACCTCTACATGTATCCACAGAAAACAGACCTAGGCAAGAAACGTGCCTGTTCGCAAGCCAGACACCCCGGTCTTTGGCACGCCGCTCGCAAGGGCCTCGGAGCACGCGGCGGGGGCGATCCCGAGCCGCTGGCACGCCGCTCGCAAGGGGGCGGAAGCGACGGACGCGCGAGAGCGCGGGCGGCGCGGCACCGGGCTTGCACAGCCGGGGCGGAGAGCGACGGAGCGAACGACGCGGGGCAGCACGGCACGCGGCGTGCAAGGAGCAGGCAAGCAGGGCGCACCGGAGCAGAGCACAGCCGAGGACGCACACACCAACCCACACCGACGCACCGGAGCACACAATGACCGACAAGACCCTCACCCTCGCCGAGGCCAAGAGCCTCGTTCGCAGCAGCTACGGCACCCCGCAGAGCAACCAGAACGCCGCAACGACGTGCGCCGGCACGGTCTTCCTCGCCGGCAACGGCAAGGTCGAGGTGCTCGCGACCATCCTCCCCACGCTCAGCGGCAAGGGCAAGGTCCAGGCCGAGCTCGCCTGCTCGAAGGAAGGCTGCGCGAAGACCCACATCCGGGAGCAGAGCGACTGGCACCAGTCGGTGAACTGCCGCGACCACGCGCTCTCGACCAAGACCAAGCTCACCGACGAAGGGAAGCTGGCCAACAAGGTCGCCGCCGCCCAGGCCTTCCTCGCCAAGCACACCGCCCCCACCGAGGGGTAGTAGTAGTAGCCGGCGTACTTAGTACCACCACTATCTTATACTAACTAGTGTAGAGGTGGTACTATGGTACGTAAGTGTGATGAGTGTGGTAGTGAGTATGGCCTGCATGTAAGTCAGGCCAACTCCCTGTTTTGTCCTAGCTGCCAGACGGCTAGGAACCGGAAGGTACGCGGCTTGCAGAAGCGGAAGCGCCTGCAAAAGCTGTCGGCTGAACGGAGCGCGTACAAGGAGGGGAAACCTTGCCTTGATTGCGGTGGGTCGTTCCCACACTACGTGCTTGACTTTGACCATAGACCGGGGGAAGAGAAGAAGTATAACGTGGGCTCAGTTCATACCCGGTCGGCGCTACAAGCCGAAATAGCGAAGTGTGACCTCGTGTGCTCGAACTGCCACCGAATCCGGCACCACAACCGAACCTAAACCCGAGACACCAGCCCCCAGGGAGGCCGAGGTGTCAACATAGCCGCACGGCGCGTCTGGCAGGCGCTTGACCCCGCCACAGGTCAAGTAGCCGCGTAAGAAGAACGACGTACGGGCGTAATGGCCGTGGTTCGGCCACCACGTACCAAACCAAGGGAGAAGACAATGGTCGAAATGCGCAACGTTCGTACGGTGGGTGAGCTCAAGGAGCTGCTCAAGAGCTACGAAGACCACCAGCCGATCGGGCTGTCGTACCACCAAGATGAGGGAATCGGGGAGACTTTGGTCGTGATGGCCGACGACTCCCATCAGAAG
>JANXME010000179.1 GCA_025354785.1 Actinomycetes bacterium
ACAAAGTACAGTTGATAAATGACTAATAGAGTTTGTACTCCATAGGCAATCCGTAATCCGGTAGGCAAAGTTTCGAAATTACCTCCGGCTACTCGATTCAAAACGGACGAGGAATTTAGCGTCGCCCCTATGACAAGATAGAAGTTCCACGCCAGGCAGGTAAGAACTGCGGCAAGAAGTACTTTATTTTTCATCCGCCTACCCTATTCGCTAGCCTCCAAATCGCGTTGCAGAATTACCGCACGTTATCTTGGAATTGGCTGGTACGCGACGGTAACCACTCATTTCAGCTCTGATTTACCTAGTTGCAAAGCGCGCGCCGAGAGGCTTCCTTCTCTTTTAATCTAATCTCCACTAAGTTAAAAACATGACAATGGAGTCACCGATGGCAACCGCGCTTGCCCAATTAAGGCGCGCAGTAGATCTGCTTCAACTTTCTGAAAATGACTGGAACACTCTTTCAACCCCCCGGCGAATTCTTGAAGTAGCCGTACCGCTGCGCCGCGACGATGGTCGGGTGGAGATGTACAAGGGATATCGAGTTCAATATTCCACCACGCGCGGACCTTCCAAAGGTGGGGTGCGCTTTCATCAAGATATAGATCTAAATGAAACCATTGCCCTGGCAATGTTGATGACCTGGAAATGCGCTTTAACCAATCTGCCATATGGCGGCGCAAAGGGCGGCGTGGCCGTAAATGTGCACGATCTCTCTTTAGGAGAGAACGAACGCTTGACCCGAAGATATACCTCCGAAATTTTGCCGATCATTGGGCCAGAGCGAGATATTCCAGCTCCCGATGTGGGAACAGATGAGAGAAATATGGCTTGGATGATGGACACCTACTCTGTTAACGCCGGTTTTTCGGTGCCAGGGGTTGTGACTGGAAAGCCGATCAGTCTGGGCGGTTCCCTCGGTAGAAATTCAGCGACCGGCGATGGTGTCGCACTTTCGACACTGGAAGCGCTGAAGGTGCGCGGAATTGATCCGGCTGGCGCAACGGTGGCTATACAGGGGTTTGGAAAGGTGGGCTACTGGGCTGCAATCGCGCTGGAGAAAATGGGTCTTAAAGTTGTTGCCGTTAGCGATGTACAAGGCGGCGTAATGGGATTCAAATCAGTCGATGATATCTTCAAGTATTCGCAAACCAACGGCACACTTATTGGAGCCCCTGGTACGGAAACCCTTACCAATCAAGAGCTATTGGCCCTAAAAGTTGATGTCTTAATTCCCGCCGCGCTGGCAGATTCAATCACTGAAGCCAGCGCACCTCACATCAAAGCCCAGGTTGTTGTGGAAGGGGCTAATGCACCAACCACACCTGAAGGCGATGCCATTTTGAATTCGAATGGAATTTTGGTGGTGCCAGATATTTTGGCGAACTCTGGGGGAGTAATAGTTTCCTACTTTGAATGGGTCCAAGATAAGCAGAATTATTTCTGGAGCGCCCAAGATGTGAAAGATAATCTAGATAAGATTTTGATGTCGGCCATCACCGGTGTTGCCAGCATGGCAAAAGAGAAAAAAGTGACTTGGCGCGAGGCGGCCCACATGATGGGGGTAAGCCGAGTTGCAGATGCTCATCGTTTGCGCGGACTCTACCCATGAGTGAGGCGGAGAATAATTGGAGCTTTGAAACTCTGCAGATTCACGCCGGTCAAACGCCGGACCCTGTTACTGGATCCATCAACTTGCCGATTTATCAAACAACCGCCTATCAATTCCGCGATACCCAGCACGCGGCCAATCTCTTTGGGATTGCCGAGGCGGGAAATGTTTATACGCGAATCAATAACCCAACTCAAGATGTTGTTGAGAAACGGTTGGCCGCTCTAGAAGGTGGAGTTGCTTCGCTACTTGTAGCCTCTGGAATGGCCGCCACTGCATTTGCTATTATGAATGTGGCTCAAGCCGGCGACCATGTTGTGGCTAGTCCTAATGTTTATGGCGGAACATACAATTTATTTAATTACACGCTACCCAAGTACGGCATCGATGTAACTTTTGTCCGAGACGCGGCTGATTTAAATGAATGGCGCAGCGCGGTGCGTCCCAATACCAAGGCCTTCTTTGGGGAAGGTATCTCCAACCCATTAGCCGTAGTGTTAGATATTGAAGGAATTGGCAAAATTGCCCACGAAGTAGGCGTTCCTTGGATCGTGGACAACACGATTGCCACCCCGTATGTCACAAAGCCGATCGAATACGGTGCAGATGTAGTTACTCACTCTGCGACAAAGTTTCTTTCCGGACACGGAAATGCGATAGTGGGCGCGATCGTTGATTCGGGAAACTTTGATTATTCAAAGTACCCCGAGAAATTTCCCGGATTCAATGAGCCAGATCCAAGTTATAACGGCCTTGTTTATGCGCAAACATTGGGGGTGGGCTCGACTTTTGGCGCCAACTTGGCATTCATTTTTAAGGCCCGCTTACAGTTACTGCGCGATCTAGGAGCAAGCGTTTCACCTTTTAATGCTTGGCTCTTGGCTCATGGTTTAGAGACTCTAAGTGTGCGAATGGATCGTCATTTGGCCAATACACGAATCGTGGCGCAATGGTTAAGTACTCACGCGCAAGTGGAGAGTGTTAGTTACGCCGGTTTACCGACCTCATCTTGGCATCGGATGGCGTTGAAATATGCACCAAAAGGACCGGGAGCCCTACTCTCCTTTGA
>JANXME010000212.1 GCA_025354785.1 Actinomycetes bacterium
TTGGTTATACAGTGATAATCATCGACAAAGAAGTCCCTGCGGATTTTCATCCCCCAAAGGGAATCAGTGTGTTTTCTGCAACTAGTGGCCAGGGACTACGCCCTACCAATATGAGTTCCTTAACTGCCAAAAGACTTGCTCCACATTTGCGAGCGCTGCGATGGATGCTATTGCCAGCCCATCGAGCCAAGTCCTTTGACGCTTGGTCGAGTGCGGCATATCAAATTGCTCGAGAACTAAAATTTGATGTTGTACATGCCCACGATTTCACGGCGTTGCAACTCGGCGCACGTTTAGCGAAAGAGCACAACGTTGATTTCATTTATGATAGCCATGAATGGTGGTTGGGTCGGCAACGTCAGTATCGCCCTACGCCTATAACGGATCGTCGAGAGGCGACCATAGAGGCAAAGTTGGCTCAACGGGCGAAGGCCGTAATCACGGTGGGCGGTTCAATTGCAGACTTGATGCGAAAACAGCGTGGGTGCGAAGAGGTCTTTGTGGTTCGCAACAGTTTCCCGCGCGAAACGGAATTTTTAGTACCTGTTGCTAGTCCTCCAATTGGAATTCTTTACGCTGGCCGCATTGATGCTTTTCGCGAATTAGAAGTCACGATTCAAGCCGCTAACACCGTTCCGGTCCCAATCTTTTGGATGGGCAACCACGTAAATCAGTGGGCTACAAAATGGGTGCCAGAGGCGCGAAAAGTCGGTATCGAAGTGCTTTCACAGCAATCGCTTTCCGCGGTGACTACCGCGATGCGAAACGCGGGGTTGGTATTCGTAACCCATTCCAATCGGTTTGAATCACATCGATTGGCGATGCCTAACAAACTTTTCCATGCTGTTCATGCTGGAGTTCCCGTTATCGCCACAAATGTAAGTGAATTGGCCGCAATCGTTCGCCAATATGATCTCGGTGAGCTTTATGAACCTGGCGACTTCAAATCGATGGTCGGTGCTATAGAGCGTGCAATCGCTAGACATGGCGAATTGGTGCGCAACGTGAATCTGGCGAGGATTGATTTATCTTGGGAGCAGGACGAAAAGATGCTTCAAGAGATCTTTGGAAAAGTTATGGCGGCGAAGGATTAATGACCAAATTTGATGTGAGCATTATTGCCGCGGGTCGTGATGTTTCTAATGCTCGTTTGCAGAGGGTGATGGCATCTTGTTTAGCCGAAAACCTTTCAATCGAGCTATTTTCATCAGGGAATCGAGACGATGTTCCGAACGGAGTTGTTTTTCATACACTTAGCAAGGGTTCGAAAGCGCTGCGGGTTACAAATTCCTTGGTGGCTCCCTGGCGGTGTCGCGGAAGCGTACTTTTTACGCCTGACCCCGAAGGCGCAATCTCTATCTGGCTCTGCAATTTGCTGCGACGGCGGCCCTGGGTCGTTGACGTCCGGGAGGATTATCGATTACTTATCGAAGATCGCCACTGGGCAAAAGGGCTACAGAAGTTCATTGCGATAATTGTTGCCAAATTTGCGCTCTTCGCCAGCGCCCGCGCCGATGCCACGATCGTGGTCGATGATTGGTTAAGACCTGAGCGAGCAAAGAATCGAATTGTGGTTCGTAATGCACCAGATGTTCGGTTCTTGCCAAGGGTGGGACAAGCAGATGCCACGCCTCGCGCGCTTTACGTTGGCGATGTAAGAGCCTCGCGCGGACTTTGGTCGATGTTGCGAACAATGGAGTTGGCCTCGGATTGGCACTTGGACATCGCCGGTTCCATATCAGCGATCGATTTAGCGCGTGTAATAGAATGGAAAGAAAATTCTCCCGCAGCGTCCAGGGTTAAATTTCATGGAACTCTCAAACCTGCCGATTCCTGGAAGTTTGCCTCTGGTGCTTGGGTCGGATTATCACTTTTAGAGAGCACTCCAGCTTTTCAACGCGCTTGGCCAACCAAGATTGGAGAATATTTGGCCTGTGGTTTGCCCGTTATTTCCACAGATTTGCCGCGGCCGCGCGAAGTAATAATCGCCAGCAAGGCAGGCGCGACAGTTGATTATGAGACCAATGAATTGACGGCCGGACAAACAGCGGGAATTCTCAATTCTTGGGCAGAGAACCCTGCTGAATATGCGAAAGTTCGCGCTCGCGCGAACGCGCAAGTGGAAACTTGGAGAAGTGCCGCAAGTTACGACCGCATTGCAACAGTGATTGCCAATTTGGCGAAGAGTCAAAGGTAGGATCGTCTTATGTCTGCTCCACGTATTCATCCCACCGCAGATGTTGCCACGAACGCGCATATTGGAGAAGGATCGAGTATCTGGCATTACGCGCAGGTGCGTGAAGATGTGACCCTTGGCGAGAATGTCATCATTGGGCGAGGCGCTTATGTAGGGACTGGTGTCAGCGTCGGAAATAATTGCAAAATTCAAAATTACGCGCTGGTTTATGAGCCAGCGCTTTTGGAAGATGGCGTCTTTATTGGACCGGCGGTAATTCTCACCAACGACCAATATCCACGGGCAGTTAATCCCGATGGCAGTATCAAGAGTGGAAGCGATTGGCAGGCCACCGGGGTAACAATTCGCGAGGGAGCTTCAATCGGCGCTGGAAGTGTCTGTATAGCTCCATTGGAAATTGGGCGTTGGGCCCTGGTTGCGGCAGGTTCCACGGTTGTTAAAGATGTTCCTGATTTCGCCTTGGTGGCTGGGGTCCCAGCCAAGCGCATCCGCTGGGTCGGTAAGGCTGGCGTACCATTGACCGATGAAGGTGGCGGAAAATTTTTCTGTCCCAAATCAGGCGATCGTTATTTCGAACGTAGCCCCAACTCTCTCGTGGAAGTAGATAAATGAGCGCACAAATGCAGATGATCCCCGCCGCCAAACCAATGGTAGGTGCGGAAGAGCGCGCAGCTGTGGATCGCGTCCTACTTTCGGGGATGATGGCGCAAGGGCCAGAAGTCGCCGCTTTCGAAGAAGAATTTTCGACAGTCGTCGACGGTCGTCATTGCATCGCCGTAAATTCGGGAACCTCTGGTCTGCATATGTCCTTGGTCGCCTTGGGGTTAAAGGCTGGCGATGAAGTTATAGTTCCGTCGTTTACATTTGCGGCGACGGCAAATTCAGTTGCCCTCACCGGTGCGACCCCTATATTTGTAGATATTGATCCGCGGACTTTTAACATCGATCCACAAGCGGTAGAAGCTGCGATCACGCCACGCACGCGCGCGATTCAACCAGTGCACTTGTACGGATTGCCTGCGGCTATGAAAGAGATCATGGCTATTGCTGCGCGCCATAACCTTTTGGTCGTAGAAGATGCCTGCCAAGCCCATATGGCTGCAATAGATGGAAAACATGTCGGCGCATTTGGCGATGCCGGGGTCTTCTCCTTCTACCCCACTAAGAATATGACTTCAGGTGAGGGTGGAATGATTACGACAGGGTCGCAAGAGATGGCCCGCATGTCGCGTTTGCTGCGCAATCAAGGCATGGAAAAGCGATATGAAAATGAGGTTGTTGGCTTCAATACGCGCATGACTGATATTCATGCGGCCATTGGGCGAGTTCAACTCACCAAACTGGCGGGTTGGACGCAACAGCGGCGAGCAAATGCAAAATTTCTAGATGAAAACTTAAATGGAGTCGTAGTTCCCTTTGTTCCAGAGGGATATTTTCACGTCTATCACCAGTACACAATCCGAACGCCTGGCCACGATAGAGCCGCTTTTGCAGCCGAAATGGTTAAACGCGGAGTGGGTAACGGCGTTTACTATCCAATCCCAGTTCACAAACTTCCATCTTTTGCCCTGACATTTGATCTATCTCAAACCACCAGCGCTACAAAGGAAGTTCTTTCAATACCAGTTCATCCCTCCCTAACTCAAACAGATTTGGAAACTGTAGTTTCAGTAATCAATTCAATCGCCGCTGCAGGCGCATAAGCAATGGCGAATTTACGCGCTGGGCTGATTGGATTGGGCATGATGGGTCGCCACCACGCGCGAGTTTTAGCTTCACTTCCTGGCGTCGACTTTCTAGGAGTATGTGATCCTGCTGGAGATAGCGCGGGAGTTGCACAGGGTCGCCCGGTCGTAAACACCATTACTGAACTGATTGCCCTAGGCATCGATTACGCGATGGTGGCAGTGCCAACAATTTTTCATCTAGAGATTGGGTTGGAACTCGCTGCTGCCAATGTGCATGCCATGGTTGAGAAGCCGCTTTCACAAGACGTGGCGACGTCTAAGCAACTCACGATGGCTTTTGATAGGGCCGGACTGGTTGGGGCAGTGGGACATATAGAAAGGTATAACCCGTCACTGCAAGAAGCGCGCCGACGGCTCGAGCAATTAGGCTCCCTCTACCAAGTAGTTACCCGACGCCAAGGTCCATTTCCGGCCAGAATTGCAGACGTTGGAGTTGTGAAAGACCTAGCCACCCATGACATCGACCTCACCGCTTGGATCACTGGGCAGCCCTATGCATCGGTTTCAGCAAAGACCGCCTCGCGTACTGGACGAGTGCATGAAGATTTGGTGGCTTTTGTGGGGACGCTTCGCGATGGGACTATCACAAGCCATCTTGTGAATTGGCTGAGTCCACTTAAGGAGCGTGTCACAATTCTGACTGGTGAAAAAGGGGCGTTCGTTGCTGACACTCTTACCGCCGATCTTACTTTTTACGCCAATGGCACAGTTAGCTCTGGGTGGGATGAAATAGCAATGTTTAGGGGGGTAAGCGAAGGCGACGTTATTCGCTACGCAATTTCCAAACATGAACCTCTACGGATGGAGCATGAGCACTTCCGAGATGCAGTTTTGGGTAAGGAATCAGATATTGTCACCATGCAGCAGGGGCTGGCTACGGTGGTTGTGGCTGAAGCAATAATTGAAAGTGCGAATACGAATTCCACTGTGCTTATTTCTAGCGCCGAGTAGTTTTTTGCGATGAAAACTGAGGACCGTAACAAGATACATATTCTCTCGATTGTTACCAATAACGCTGTGGGAGATTCGCGAGTCTTAAAATCTGCAGAATCGTTGGGTGCGGCTGGCTACCAGGTTACTTTGCTCGCGGCCAAAACCGGTTCAGTGGCAAGTCAGGAGCAGGGAAATAATTTCGTAATTCAACGCGTACCAATGATTGTTAAAGGTACTGCCCATAGAGTCCAACCGCTTTTTCCTTTTAGCCGAATTTTAGAATTGAGCAATAAATATCTGCCTCGAGGTAGGCGCTTCGTGCGCTACGGATGCAAACTATTTACTACCGACAGACTATTTTGGCGATGGGCTAGTCCCTTAATGCTCAAGAGCTCTCCTAAATTTCTCTACACCTGTTGGCCCATTCTCAAAGATGGCGAGAAGTCTTTTGCGAAAACTATCGATAAATTGCGACCTAACATCATCCACGCCAATGATTGCGACACTTTGGGCCTGGCGTTGCGAGCCAAACGTCGAGCCGCGCTGAAGGGACGTTCCATCTGCGTCCTCTACGATGCCCATGAGTATGTGAAAGGCGTGCATCGCAAGCACCCCACTTGGCAAGTGGCCATGACTATTTTAGAAAGCACATCAATCATAAAAGTTGATTCAGTTATGACTGTGTCGGAGACGATCGCTGGCATGTTGGCACAGGATTATTCTCTAGATATTCGCCCAACTGTGGTTCTAAATGCGCCTCGTCGAATTGCACCGCCGATAGACCCAAAGATGGAGACTATTCGCAGGAAAATCGGATTGGCGCCAGAGGTTCCACTCCATGTTTATGTGGGGGCAGCCGCTCCCCAACGGGGGCTGGATGCCATGATCGGCGCTTTGGTGAAAGCGTTCGAACATCACATCGGGCTGGTTGTTAACCCGAATAGCCCGTATGTAAAGCATCTTCTAGCCTCTGCGCAAAAACTTGGGGTAGAGAGCCGAGTGCATGTCTTTCCCTACGTACCCGAATGGTATGTCTCTACCTTTGTCTCGGATGCCACGTCCGGAGTAATTCCTATTTTGCACCATCCAAATCATGAAATATCACTAGTTACTAAGTATTTTGAGTATTTGCATGCACGAATTCCAATTATTGTCAGTGATGTAAAAACGATGTCAGAGGAAGTCTTACTTCAAGGTACTGGTCTGGTCTTTACTGCGGGCAATTCCGAGGAATTAGCAGAGCGTTTTGAGGAGGTCACACAGGACTATGGGCGCTTCGTAAATGCAATAACCGAAGGGATGCTTGATGATTATTCGTGGGAGAGCCAAAGCGGTAAACTTGTTGCTGCCCACGATCGACTTGCTAATTTACTTTAGGCTAAATTAAGAGAGCAGGAATACTTCAATGAACATTACCGTTGTAGCACTTGGCAAGATTGGACTACCCTTGGCAGTTCAATTCGCCCGCAAAGGCCACACGGTATTCGGAGCAGATGTAAATCAAAAGACGGTGGATCTTGTAAAAGCCGGAATCGAACCTTTTCCGGGTGAAGATTTTTTAGATACTTACCTAAAAGAAGTAGTTGCTAGTGGAAAGTTGCATGCAACTACAGATACAACATCTGCGGTCGCGCAAAGCGAAGCGGTAGTAGTAGTAGTCCCCCTGTTTGTTGATGATGCAGGAGTTCCCGATTTTGGTTGGATGGATGCGGCGACGGAGGCGATTGGAAAAGGATTAAAGCCTGGAACGCTGGTTTCATATGAGACCACTTTGCCAGTCGGCACGACCCGCACGAGATTCGGTCCGGCCCTGGAGAGGATATCTGGGTTGAAAGCGGGCGTAGATTTTCACCTGGTCTTTTCTCCAGAAAGGGTATTCACTGGCAGAGTATTTGCCGACCTTCGCAAATATCCGAAATTAGTTGGCGGAATAAATGACGCCAGCGGTGAACGCGGTGTGAAATTCTATGAAGATGTATTGGATTTTGACCAACGCCCTGATTTGTCGCAAGGCAATGGCGTCTGGGATTTGGGAAGTTCGGAAGCGTCGGAATTGGCGAAATTGGCCGAGACCACATATCGAGATGTGAATATTGCCCTCGCTAACCAATTTGCACTTTTCTCTGAATCGCATGGAATTGATGTTCAAAAGGTAATTGACGCTTCTAATTCGCAACCTTTCTCACACATTCATCGCCCCGGAATTGCGGTGGGCGGACATTGCATTCCCATCTATCCGCGTTTCTATCTTTGGAATGATCCTGCGGCCACGGTGGTTAGCGCAGCACGTGCGGCTAACGCGGCAATGCCCAGCCATGTTGTAGAAACTTTGGCGAAAATACATGGGGACCTATCTGGTCAACGCGTTGCCGTCTTAGGCGCAGCTTATCGTGGGGGAGTGAAGGAGACCGCATTCTCTGGTGTATTTCCAACGGTTGCAGCTTTAGAAAAATTGGGAGCGCGAGTGAGTGTTCATGATCCTATGTATACAGATGAAGAGTTGAGCGGGTACGGATTTTCGGCCTATCACCTCGGCGGGCCGATTGATGCAGCCATTGTGCAGGCCGATCATTGGATGTATCGCGAAATCTCTACTAAAGATTTGCCTGGCATCCGAACTCTCTTAGATGGTCGTGGAATTACGTCGGAGAGCAATTGGTCGGGAGTTCGGTATCACGTACTTGGGCGCGCGCTCTAATTAGTAGAATTTCCCGTTATGGCGCGTAATTTAGTAAACCTAGAGAGCGTCTCTAAAGCATTTGATATTAAGCAACTATTAGATAACGTCTCGTTAGGGATTGCTGAAGGCGACCGCATTGGCATCGTTGGTCGCAATGGTTCTGGAAAAAGTACGCTACTTCGGGTGATGGCGGGCGAAGAGCCAGCTGACGCGGGGCGCGTAACTCGCTCTGGCAATATAAAGATAGGACTTCTTTCGCAGGTTGATTTCGCCGATCCCCATGCCACGATTAGAGAAGTTGTTTTGGGAGATAAACCTAAACACGAATGGGCCGGCGAATCCGCAATACGAGAGATATTTGATGGTCTTTTCGGCGGCCACTCAGACGAACTCTTCGAGCGAAGTTTTGCCGCGCTTTCAGGTGGCGAGCGGCGAAGAGTTGGTCTGGCAAAGTTGCTCATCGATGACCTTGACTTACTTTTATTGGATGAACCGACAAACCACTTGGATGTTGAAGGTGTTGCTTGGCTCTCGCGACACCTAAACAATCGAAAGGATTTGGCCGTGGCCGTAATTACCCACGACAGATGGTTCCTCGATGCCGTTACGAGCCGGACTTGGGAAGTTGTAGAGGGCAAGATTGAAGAGTACGACGGCGGATATTCGGCCTATGTCTTGGCCAAAGCCGAACGAAATCGCCAAGCGAGCGCTATGGAAGGGCGAAGAAATCAGTTGATTCGAAAAGAGTTGGCATGGCTGCGTAGGGGACCGCCCGCTCGAACCAGCAAACCGAAGTTTCGAGTGGACGCGGCAAATGAATTGATTTCCAGCGAACCTCCTGCGCGTGATGGCACCGAGCTTCTACGTTTTGCCCGAAATCGGCTGGGAAATACTGTCTATGAAATTCATCATGCTCAATTACACGCTGGCGAAAAGGAAATACTGAAAGAGACATATTGGAACATTGGACCCGGCGATCGAATCGGAATTGTCGGTATTAACGGCGCCGGCAAAACCACGCTTATGCGAGCGTTGCATGGCGAAATAAAACTTTCCTCCGGCAAGTTGGTTACAGGTGTCACTGTGAAAGCCGCCTTCCTCACGCAACATTTGACGGAGTTGGACCTCAAGTGGAGAGTATTGGAGGCGGTGGAACAAGTGGCAAATAGGGTTGAATTAGGTAACGGGAAAGAACTTTCAGCGTCCCAATTAAGTGAACGTTTAGGTTTCGACAAGGAATCTCAGTGGACACCGGTTGCCGATTTGTCGGGTGGCGAAAGAAGGCGCTTGCAATTAACCCGTCTGCTTATGGAAAGCCCAAATGTGCTCTTATTGGATGAGCCCACAAATGATTTTGACATCGAAACCCTGACTGAATTAGAAGATCTGCTCGATAGCTACAGTGGAACCCTCTTGGTTATTTCGCACGACCGTTATTTTTTAGAGCGGGTGTGCGATCGATTCGTGGGGATGCTCGGCGATGGGGAGCTGCGCGACCTACCCCGCGGAGTCGAACAGTACTTGGAGCAACGCGAAGAAGCGGTTGCAAAAAGCAGTCGTCAAGAATCCCTGACTAAAGGACCGTCTGGCGCGGCGCGCGAAAGGGCGCTGAAGAAGGGCGTGGCGCGCATAGAAAGACAAATGGAAAAGTGTGCGATAAGAATTGAGAATTTGCTACTCGAGCAAGAAAGTGTCGCCTTTGATACCTTGCGACTTGGTGAAATCGTTGCGAAATTGGCTCAAGAGCGCCTAGAGC
>JANXME010000283.1 GCA_025354785.1 Actinomycetes bacterium
CCAAAATGGCCACTACCCCGCGATCATCTAGTGATCGGATCAAACGCCCAGTGCCCTGGGCCAAAAGTAGCGCGGCGCGCGGCAATGAAACTTTCATAAAGCCACTTCCACCTTCGGCATCAACTTCGGCCGCGCGCGCCGACATCACAGGGTCATCGGGGCGTGGAAATGGGATTCGATCTATCGCCACCAAAATGCATGAACTACCTGGGACATCGACTCCTTGCCACAAACTCATCGTCCCTAAAAGAATAGAAGTTTCATCTTTGGCAAAACGCTCCACCAACGGTCCAACTGCATCTCCACGTTTTTGGGTAATGATCTTTATTGGCAATTCAGCCAGAACTTTTCTTAAATGTAGATCAGCCGCCTCCACTCCTCTCCAAGATGAAAAGAGCGCCAAGGTGCGGCCTCCAGCGGCATCAATTAACTCCCCTAATTCAGTAAGCGCTTCAACACTTGGACCTTCGCGACCAGGTTCTGGCAAATGCTTTGGTAAATAGAGCATTCCTTGGTTAGCAAAATCAAAAGGCGATCCGACATCTAACATCTGCACATTGCTGGGGTCGAGGTCTCCATCTTCAACTTCGATATCGACATCCTCACCAGTAATGAAACCGATGTTGCGCGCCATGGCGTCAAAGCCGTTGCCGACGGTAAGCGTTGCCGAAGTTGCGATCACCGGAGTTTTAGTCAAAAGATTAGCCCGCAAAACCGACGAAACTGTCAGTGGGGCCATATGCAAAGTTGAAAAAGTTGGTTCATACCAGAGCACTTGTCCGTGGCCTAGTTTCAAGATCTTGGCCGCGGTCGTTGATACTTCGTTCACCGCGCCTTTAACCCGAGCGCGCTCTGCAATGGAATTTGAGTCGATAATTTCTTCATCTGCTCCAATCATCTGCATAATGGCTTGGGCGCTCTCCCGCACCTTTCTAATTGGAGCCTCCAGATCTGATGGAACTTCCTCTAGGCGACCTTGTAGATTTACTTCATATTTAACGCGCGCACCGTACCCATCCATCGCATCATCAAATGCATCTGCCGCCTTTGTAAATGCATCCGATAACTTGCCAGGTAGGTGCTTTCGCGCCATGGCCGCGGCTCTATTTACTCTAGGAGCAGTTAACTCTTCGGTAACTGCCTGAGTAGTGCGATCCATAAATTCATGAGCTTCATCCAAAATCACGGCATCGCGATCGGGGAGAATTGGATGAGAATCAACAATTTCAATAGCCAAGAGCGTGTGATTGGTGACCACAATATCTGCCGTTGCGGCGCGCCCTTTTGCCAATGCAGCAAAACACTGCGACCCGTAAGCACAAATATCAGCGCCGAC
>JANXME010000325.1 GCA_025354785.1 Actinomycetes bacterium
TATTTTTTAAGCGGGTTCAACGTCATTTGGTGCTAATTTTTGCACCGTTTTTAATCTGTCTACCCTGGTCGTTAGATGCCTTTGTTCATCCATCCCGCTTTATTCTCGAGCCTGGAATTCTGCTAGACGGAGGCATTTCGAATTTGGTTCTCTTGGCCAACCCGGGAGGTCCGGGATCTCTACCCTGGTGGATTTTTACTCCAGTTACTTTTATGGTTTTCATTTCCGCTTTCTCAAGTGGCAAAGTTCGACCTTATGCAAATTTCGGAATCGCATTCTTGCTTATGGGAGCCTTACTAAGTTTGGTTTCTATTTCTGGTCACGGGACTTCGGCAAATGTTCGAGTTTGGACAGGAACCTTGGTGGCCTTCGCGACCATTGCCGCGCTCTGTGCCGGCGTAATAATATTGGATGGTTTGCGTGAACGGATAGTTGCTGTCCACTTTCATTATCGACACGTCCTCGGTGGTTTGATAATCGCCTCCACGATCATTTCAGGCGTGGCTTCAGCTCTTTGGATTGCGACAGTTGGTAACGACTCTCCGGTTCAGGCAAATCGCTCGCCAATCTTGCCGCCATTCTTGACTCTAACTCCTGGTACCAAAATTTTAGTTTTGCGAAATCTTGAATTGGATAAGGTGGATTCGCCCTCGTACTTCATCGCTCGGGATAGTGACCTGATTTTGGGAGACCCAGATACAGCTCCTGGAAATTCGCAGGCGATTGAATCAGCGGTCCGTGATATTTCCGATGGAAGTGGAATCAACAGCAGTCACATTCTGGCGAATTACGGAATTAAATATATTTACATGGCAAATCCAGTGAGTTCGCAATTGGTTCGAGCGGTGGACGGCTTAGGTGGATTCGCTCGAACTTCGTCGACGCAGGCTGGAATTGTTTGGCGAGTAGTTGGAATCAGCGATCGTTTAGTTTTCACAAGTTTGGCAGGCACTTCGCTGGCAATTCCAACATTGGATGTTTCTGCAAACGGACGCACGCCAATGGCGGGTACATTGACTTTGGCCGAGAATTACGACACTTCGTGGCAAATAATTCAATCCGCAAAACGTTTGGTGCGCGAGAGAAACGCATATGGATTACCGCAATTTAGAAGTGAGCAACCCGGTGATTTCATTCTTATCCATGATGGAACTAAGCGGCGCGCTTGGCTCTCCCTTCAATTCATACTTTTCTTCAGCACGCTGATGTTGGCTTTGCCAAGTGGCCGCCGTCGCGGCCAAATTTCATTGCAGGAACTCACATGAGGTGGCGCAGAGCATCGCTAATTTTGGCGGCCCTTGTCGCAACTTTGGGAATTACCAACGGTTTTTCCTCTCCTATAGAGCGAATTCATTTCTCCACTAGCTATCCGGCGGCCGTCTGTCCGCCATCTGATACATCGGTAGTTTCTCAAACTTCTCTAGCATCGAGTTCTACGCAATTCCGAAGAATCTCTGGCAAAAGTACATCGCTTCACCCGATCAAGACGTTGCGATATAAAAGCGACGGTAGTGCAATTTTGCTCGACCAGTCGTCAGTATCTTCTCTGACTTGGCAGGGCCTTTCGGGAGTTTGGGCGGGAGCCACAATTTGTCGGGCGCCGCAATCTGATCAATGGTTCGTTGGGGGCTCGGCAAATGTGCTTAGCAAGGGACGGATCTACTTAGTTAATAGCGGGTTAAGCGCGGCGCTTGTTGATGTAGGAATCTGGAATCAAAAGGGAGCTTTGCCGGGCAAGGTATATCCGTTAAAAGCAAACTCCACACTTAAGGTGGCGCTGGATTCACTGGCTGCCGGCTCAGATCGATTGGTATTGCGTGTTACTCCACGATCGGGACGAGTGAACGCATTCTTGATTGAGGAGAGAAGTCAAGGATTAAAGAAATTGGGCGGAGATATAGTAAATCCCACTGACTCGCCCCAGACTGATTTCGTAATTTCTGGCATTCCTCATCAAAGGAAAGGTGGAAAAGGTGAAGCGCATGTGATCCGGTTTTTGGTTCCGGGGAGCATTGGCGCCCACGTTAGAGTGGATCTAATTTCAACGGATGGGGTTTTTGCGCCAGTGGGCCTAGATGGCGTCGACCTCGCGCCTGGCAAGGCAGTTGACATTGTTTTGAACCCAACAATTGCTTCTACGATTTTTTCTCTACGGGTGAGGTCGGATCAACCAATTGTGGCCGGCGTATTCTCTTCTCTGGTGGTAAATGGACATACAGAAGTAGTTTGGAACGCGCCCTCGCCTTTATTGGTACCAATTACGCTGGCGGTCCGAGGGACAACTCCCACCCTAGTTTTTACCGGAGAATCGATTTCCGTAGCGATTTCGACTCATATGTCCAGCGGAAAAATTAAGAGTACAAGAGTTTCGGGGGCCGATATTGCCGCTTGGAAAGTACCCGATGGCGCAACGGCAGTCGATTTGGCATCACGTGGGAGACCAATATTTGCAAGCGGCATAGTTTCATCTACAAGTGGGATGGCGGCCTTCCCAATCCTGCCAGGTAGTGAAATAACTAGGGCGGCGATTCCAAGTGCAGATATTTCCGTTATTAATCGTTAGGACTGTTGGACTCTCGGGAAGGTAAATGCGCCTTTTCTCGCTGGCCGCCCACTAGCCTTATGGACATGTCTACTGCAATGGGTCGCGGGTGCTCGCGCGGCGGCTGCCGAAGAAAAGCGGTGCTGACCCTTACCTATATCTATGCAGATTCAGTTGCAGTGGTTGGCCCATTGGCGACTTTTGCCGAACCACACGCATATGACTTGTGTGAGATGCACGGTGACCGACTAACAGTGCCGAATGGGTGGAGCGTAATCCGCCAAGAACGTAGCCCACTTGATTCCGGTCCCAGCGACGCCGATTTAATGGCGATCGCGGATGCGGTTCGCGAAGTTGCGATGCCGTCTAAGAAGGAAGATGATCGGCCAGAACTCGCAAGAGGACAAGAAATCGGACGACGCGGACATTTGCGCGCCGTACCTTCCCAGGGTTAACTCAAAGGCTAAAACCAGATATGTCAATGGAGATAAGTGTGCCCCCCGCTATTTTTAAGGCGTACGACATAAGAGGTTTGGTCGAAAGTGAGGTAACTCCAGATTTTGCATTTCGTGCGGGGCTGGCATTTGCGCGTTTCCTGGAACTCGAACGCGAGCCAGGCACAATAGTTATTGGAGAGGATATGCGCCCTTCCTCACCATTGCTGGCCGAGGCTTTTTCTGCCGGTGCAACTTCAAATGGAATGGATGTCATTCGAATTGGTTTGGCCTCTACGGACATGATCTATTTTGCTTCTGGAAAATTGAATATGCCGGGAGCCATGTTTACTGCTAGCCACAATCCGGCGGAATACAACGGCATTAAGCTATGTAAGAGTGGAGCGCGACCGATTGGCAAGGAGTCGGGTCTTCTGACCATCGAAAAATTCGTCTCTGATGGAAGTCCAATACCTATGCGCTCGGTAGGCATAGAAACTGAACGAGATATGTTAGATGAATACATAGATCACTTGTATTCACTCGTCGATTTGTCTGACATTCGCCCACTAAAAATAGTTGTTGATGCTGGCAATGGGATGGCCGGTTACACTGCCGGTCCTGTTTTACGGCGTCTAAATGTAGATCTGGTGGAGCTATTTTTTGAATTAGATGGCACCTTTCCAAATCACGAAGCGAATCCGCTAGATCCCAAAAACGTACGGGATTTACAAAAAGCGGTTAAGCGCCATAAGGCCGATATTGGTCTGGCATTTGATGGGGACGCTGATCGTTGCTTTTTGATTGACGAAAGCGGTGAAATTGTGAATCCGTCGGTGCTTACCGCGTTAATTGCGGAGCGCGAATTGAAGCGGTATCCCAAATCGAAAATCATCTACAACTTAATCTCTTCACGTGCTGTAGCCGAGGTCGTGGTGGAAAATGGGGGGACGGCGATTCGGAGTCGGGTGGGACATTCTTATATCAAACAACTTATGGCAGAGACGGGCGCGATCTTTGGCGGAGAGCACTCCGGACATTTCTATTTTCGGGATTTCTGGTGCGCTGACTCTGGAATGCTCGCGGCGCTGCATGCTATTGCTGCGCTCGGATCTCAAACCAAGCCACTTTCTAAAATACTTAAGAGCTATCAAAGGTACTTTTCCAGCGGAGAGATTAATTCCAAGGTTACCGACGCTGGATCGATTCTTGGCAAGATCGAAGGGATTTATTCAGCTAAGACAGAGGCGGAACTGGATCATCTAGATGGCCTTACGGTCAGCAGCGAGAACTGGTGGTTTAACTTACGCTCCTCCAATACAGAGCCGCTTCTGCGGCTCAACGTGGAGGCAAATACCGCGCTTCGATTGGAGCGGATAAAGGATGAGGTTTTAGCGCTTATAAAGGGTTAAACGTGCCGATTTGGCGCTGAGACAGTAAACTTGAACATTGACGACTAATGATTTAGTTTTGACAAAAAGGGGATTCTTGTGACCACAGGCTCAATTACGCAAACTACGCCGCGCCATGACATTGCCGACGCCTCACTTGCTGCAGAGGGTCGCAAACGAATTGAGTGGGCCGAACGTAACATGCCAGTATTGGCGCAGATTCGGGAACGCTTTATTGAGAGCCAACCTTTTACTGGCGTGCGAATATCGGCGTGCATGCATGTAACCACTGAGACCGCAAATCTAATGCGCACCTTGAAGGCGGGGGGCGCAGAAATTGCGCTCTGTGCCTCCAACCCGCTATCTACCCAAGATGATGTAGCAGCAGCGCTAGTACATGAATATGGCATAAGTGTTTTCGCTCGAAATGCAGTCGATCGCGATGGCTACTACTCTCATATCAATGCCGCTTTGGATATTGAGCCACACCAAGTTTTTGATGATGGTTGCGACTTGGTTAACACCCTTCACACGACTCGCACCGAGCTCATCCCGGGAATAACGGGCGGGTGCGAAGAAACAACAACGGGAGTAATTCGCTTGAGCCAGATGGCCAAGGATGGCGCGCTCAAATTCCCAATGATCGCGGTAAATGACACTGATACAAAGCATATGTTTGATAATCGTTACGGAACCGGTCAATCCACTTTGGATGCAGTATTTCGCTCGACCAATTTTCTTTTGGCAGGACGGATTTTGGTGGTAGCTGGCTTTGGGTATTGCGGAAAAGGAGTTGCAGAACGCGCAAAAGGGATGGGCGCTGATGTAATAGTTACCGAGATTGATCCTACAAAAGCTTTGGATGCGATGATGCAAGGTTTCCGTGTAATGCCGATGCTCGAAGCCGCGGCTCTTGGTGATGTATTTATTACCGTCACCGGTAATCGCGATGTACTTCGAGAAGAACATTTCTCGGTTATGAAAGATGGGGCCATCATGGCCAACTCGGGTCATTTTGATATTGAAATTGATGTAGCTTGGTTAGAACAAAAAGCCACCAAGAAGAATTTGAAAATTAGACACCAGACAGACGAGTACGTAATGGCAGATGGTCGCCGCTTGCTCCTGTTAGCCGAAGGGCGGTTGGTAAATCTAGGAGCGGCCGAGGGACATCCAGCGGCAGTAATGGACATGTCCTTTTCGGATCAGGCGCTGACTGCGCAATGGCTGGTCTCTGAAGCCAAGAATCTCGCGGCCGGGCTCCATAATGTGCCCTCGTATATTGATAAAGAAGTTGCCAAACTCAAACTCAAGAGCATGGGCGGCGAAATTGATGTTCTAACTCCTGCGCAAGACATGTACCTAAACTCTTGGGAGCACGGTAGCTAATGACACTGGTTATGGTCGTCGATGACGATCAGGACCTTGCTGAAATGCTTGGCATTGTTTTAACTGGCGCTGGAATAGATGTAGATCTGGTTAGTCGCGGCGATGAAGCCTTGGAGGTATTTAGGGCCAATCCTCCAGACTTGGTTTTGCTAGACGTTATGTTGCCCGGGCTAAATGGCATTGAAGTGTGTCGCCTAATCCGAGCCGAGTCCATGGTCCCAATTATTATGTTGAGTGCAAAAGGCGATACCTATGACGTGGTTTTGGGGTTGGAGGCTGGTGCCGACGATTACATGGTCAAACCATTTAAGCATCCTTCTGAA
>JANXME010000295.1 GCA_025354785.1 Actinomycetes bacterium
TCTTTCTTCGTTTCTATGAATTCCATTTGAAGAATAGATCCCATCCTGGTGGAGTCTATTTCGCGATGCCTTATCTTACCAATATATACAAGATGGATATGGAAGAAAAGTTGTGGCTTGCGTTTATCAATGGATGTTCTCAAAACATCGTAACAACCAAGATCATCTTTACCCGTTTTCCTTCTATCAAAGAATTGAAGATTGAAGAATTAGACAAGTGGTGGAATGAAAATCATCAAAAGTTCAAGGCTGGTTCCGGTTGGGACTCAGATCGTAAGTATTTCAAGATCGGTAAAACAGGATTTCCCCAGTGTGTTAAATCTTATCAAGAAAATGTTCGGAAATTCGGATCCCAAGAAGAAATGTTCCGACATCAAATCGGTTCAGCAGAAAATAAGTACAAAGCATTCACACCCATGTGGGAATTCGTCAGGAACAACTTCCTCAGTTTTGGTAGATTATCGACTTTCTCATACCTCGAATACCTCCGTATTATGGACCTACCGATAGACTGTAATAGTCTATTCCTGAACGACATCTCTGGCTCTAAGAGCCATCGTAATGGTCTGTGTAAGGTTTTGGGTCGTGATGATCTAGACTGGTATGACGTCAAGGGATCCCCTACGGAGTTCTTTGAGGGATACCACCCTAAGGTACTGGCTTGGCTCACTGAGGAGGGAGAGAAGCTTCTAGAGGAGGCGAGAGGACGTATAGATCACCCAGACGTATCGTACTTCACTCTAGAGAGCACTCTCTGCTGCTATAAGAGCTGGTATCGCCCGAATCGTCGCTATCCTAACGTCTATATGGACATGATGTACAATCGTATCAAGTATGCAGAGACGCAGTGGGATCTGAAAGAAGTAGACATCTTCTGGAAGATGAGAAAAGACTGCCTTCCGGAACATCTTCGTCTAGAGGATAATCCAAATGATCCCGGTCTCACAAAAGAGAAGCAGAATCATTATAGATTGACAGGAGAACCGATCATGATGTCAAAAGATTGGATTGTGTTTGATAATGAATTTGATCAGAAGTGTTGGTCACCTAAACAGGGACTATCGGAGTTTCTATGAGAAAGATTATTGCTATCGGTGGTGAGCCAGCAACTGGTAAGAGCACCATCGTGAAGAAGTTTTTGGGTGATGTTTCCGCTTGGCGTGAAGCTGAGATGGTGAAGCTAGTTCCTTGTCTCTATGATGTGAGTCGCGATTTGGCTGTCCTCGGTAAGTACGAGGAAGGTCAGATGTTCGGAGGAACAGATCGTTACAGCATGGCAGTACAGCCGGCTGCCACTAAGTTTGTTAAAGAATTCACGGGGGATCTTCTGTTTGAAGGTGATCGTCTTTTCAATCAGTCTTTCCTTGAGATATTAGCCGACCTACCTGATACGGAGCTAGTTATTCTTTACATTGAAGCAGATCCTAAGCTTATCGAACATAGACATAAGGATCGTGGTGATACTCAGTCTGAGATCTTTATCAAGGGACGTAAGACCAAGTATGAAAATCTGCGTTCTAATTTCGTTCTCATGCCCTATACGAAGGTTATGAAGAATAATACTGAAGAAGATTTGGAAAAGGTAGTGTCCTTTTTGAAATCTGAACTATATAGATAGACCTTCAAATAGGGTCTTTATTATCATTGACTGAGGAATATTATGCAATTAGAAATTTCTGTTGAAGAGTTACGCAAGCGTAAACTATTTATCGCGACTCCTATGTATGGCGGTCAGTGTTTGGGTATGTACATGAAGTCATGCCTTGACCTACAAGGTCTCTGCGCTCAGTACGGTGTTGAAGTTAGATTCTCTTTCATCTTCAACGAATCTCTAATCACTCGCGCTCGTAATTATCTCTGTGATGAGTTTATCCGTTCTGGATTCACTCATATGTTATTCCTAGACGCTGACATTCACTTTGATCCTCGCGACATCATTGCTATGCTTGCGATGGATAAGGACGTTATTGGCGCTCCTTACCCTAAGAAGTCTATCAAGTGGGGTTCTGTTATTGACGCTGTAAAGCGCAAGCCAGATATCACTCCGGGTGAACTGGAGAAGGTCACAGGGGACTATGTGTTCAATGCTGTCGCTGGAACTGGACAGTTCTCTATTGGAGAGCCTCTAGAAGTCATGGAACTTGGAACTGGTTACATGATGATTAAGAAGGAAGTATTCCCCCTATGGGCAGCGCAGTATCCTGATCAACACTACAAGCCAGACCACGTTGGTCAAGCAAACTTTGACGGCACTCGTTACATTCATGCTTACTTTGATTGCGTCGTTGATCGCAAGCGTTGGATTACTATCGCCAGCGATCTTGGCGATAGAAAGAAGGATGACGTTGTAGAAGTTGGTGGAAGCGATCGCTATCTATCTGAAGACTACATGTTCTGCCAGTGGTGGAGAAACATGGGTGGTAAGATTTACCTATGCCCGTGGATGAAAACGTTTCATGTCGGAACATATGCTTTCCAAGGCGATATGACTGCAGTCGCAGCTTATGTGGGTACACTCTAATGCATTATGCTAATAAAAGACCCGCCTTCAATGGAGACACAGTTCTCTATATGTATAACTCACAACCCCTGTTTGGAGTTATTTACAACAATGTTCCTGGGAATGATTTCTGTAATGGCTGGTTCGCTCCATTGGGTGGAGGTGCCCATATTATGGTATGTTTGGCAGATTGTATTCTTATGAGTGACGTCTTACGTGCTGCTGGAATTGATCTTAGACAAATATCTTCAGTCCGTAATCAGTTAGCTTTGATTCCAATACAGAACTAAATGATAATTGGAATATTAGGATTCATCGGTTCTGGTAAGGGAACCGTTGGTGATATTTTAGAACAAGACCACGGGTTCTTGAAGGAATCGTTCGCGAAACCTGTCAAGGATGCCGTGGCTCCTATATTTGGATGGTGTCGTGATCTTCTGGAGGGAGATACAATTCAATCTAGAATGTTTAGAGAACAACCGGACGCATACTGGTCTCAGAAGTTCGGTTACAACGTAACTCCCCGTCACATCCTTCAGTTGATGGGTACAGAAGCAGGAAGAAATGTCTTTCACGAAAATCTTTGGGTTGATTCGTTAGAGAAGCGTCTATCCCGCGATCTTAATTATGTCATTACAGACGTTCGCTTTCCCAATGAAATGAGAATGATTCGATCCCTTGGGGGAAAGGTCGTTCGCGTTGTCCGTGGAGAAGAACCAGAGTGGTATCCTGATGCGGTAACTACTAATGAAATTAGTGGTGGAAAAGAACAGATCTTGTCTAAATACCCTCAGATACATTATTCTGAGTGGGCATGGGTGGGGCAAGTGATAGATTATGTAATTGATAATAGCGGCTCATTAGAAGAACTAAAGAGTAGTGTTGAAACCTACTTGACTATTACATCAAAGTGAAGTATAATATAAATTGGTTTTTGGAGGTTTTATATGAAGTTGTCTGATAATACAGTAGAAGTGCTAAAGAATTTTTCTAACATAAATCAAGGCTTAGTTGTTAAGCCGGGTAAGATTCTACGCACAATTTCTGCTAACAAGGCGATTCTCGCCGAAGCGCATATTGATGAAGAGTTCAAGCAGGAGTTCGGCATCTATGATCTGAATAAGACGCTAGGACTTCTCTCTATGAACAAGGGTGCTCCCGAGGTTGTAGTTGAGAAGGAATATTTGACGTTTACCGGTCTCGCCGGTGCTGCTAAGATTCGCCAGCGTTTCACGCCAACGAATCTAATCTTTGCCCCACCCAACAAGAATAT
>JANXME010000299.1 GCA_025354785.1 Actinomycetes bacterium
CCTAGCCATTGTTCAGTGAAGGTCAATCCCGGTAGCGCGTGGTATCCGCCAAGGAAGAGTGTGGTAGCAAGAGCCGAAACTGCAACAATATTTACATATTCAGCTAAGAAGAAGAGCGCAAATTTCAGCGATGAATACTCAGTATGGAATCCACCGACTAACTCGCCTTCGGCTTCGGCTAAATCGAATGGCGCGCGATTTGTCTCCCCGACCATGGAGATTGAGTAGATAACAAAAGATGGAAATAACACAACTGCAAACCACCAGCGTTGTTGGGCGGCAACGATATCCGAGGTTGACATTGAACCGGCATAAATAAAGACGGCGACGAGCGAAAGACCCATAGCCACTTCGTATGAAATAACTTGAGCGCTAGATCGCAGTCCACCAAGTAGTGGGTAGGTAGAACCAGAGGACCAACCCGCCAATACGATTCCATAGACACCAACTGATGCAATAGCCAAAACGTAAAGAACGCCAACTGGAAGATCTGTCATCTGCATCACCGTCTTGTGACCAAAGAGAGTGACATGACCGGTAACTGGAATAACTGCAAATGACATAAAGCAAGTGGTAGCGCTAATGATTGGCGCCATAATAAAAACTATCTTGTCTGCCGCAGCGGGAATTAGATCTTCTTTTAAAGCCAATTTCACGCCATCAGCTAGGGCTTGCACTAAACCAAAAGGTCCAACACGGTTTGGGCCAAGTCTCATCTGCATTCGGGCCACGATTCGGCGTTCACCCCAGACCGCCATCAAGGTCAACAGCACACAGACTGCAAATACCAATATTCCCTTTACCAAAATGATCCAACCTGGATCTTGTCCAATCAACTCTGCGGTTGTCATTCTCTTCTCACTCCTTCGCGACCGTTACGACGGCGCCACTTGCCACACCTAAAGTGGAGAGCAAATGAGAGCCTTGCGAATTACGGGGCAACCAAACTGCATCATCATGAATTGCTTCGACTAGCGCCGGCAAAACCACTGAACCGCGCTGATTTGAAACGCAAAGCGCATCACCATCTACCACGCCAAGCGCGCGTGCTCTCTTTTCGGAGATAACTACAACAGATTTTCGGGCCGTGCCTGCCAAATTCGCCTCACCATCTTGCAGCGAGCCCGCATCCAATAGCCTGCGCCAAGATGAAAGCAGCGCCTCATTTACCTTTAGCTCTGGATTAGTTTTGGCCTTTACAGATTTAAAGGTTGTAGCGCCACCATCCCAAATGCCAAGGCTGGAAAACTCTTTGGCCGCGGACTTAACTGTAGGTAAACCAATAGGTCGGCCAATCGCGTCAGAAATCATAGAAAGAATACGCAGGTCGGATCTATTTAGAGATTCGGCTGCGGCTGCGAAATGGCGCGCTTTACCTTCCCAACTCATATAAGAACCAGACTTTTCAGTAACCGCTGCCACTGGGAAAATCACATCCGCCAATTGCATAACGTCACTGGCGCGAATTTCTAAGCTAATAACAAAAGCCTTCTTTAAAGCTAACATCGCAAAATGGCTGCTCTGGTTATCTAACGGATCAACACCGCCAATAACCAATGCAGAAATATCCCCCTCGTTGACTGAGGCAATAATTTGATCGGTACTAAGTCCAATCTCAGACGGCAGAGATTTCACTCCCCAAGCTGTTGCTAAATCGACTCGGGCCTCTGCGTTAGCAACTGGACGCGCGCCCGGCAAAAGATTTCCGATAGCCCCTGCGCTAAGCGCGCCACGTTCGCCCGTTCGGCGCGGAATCCAAGCAACCTTTGCTCCAGATTTCTGCGCCAACGCCACCACAGCAGAGAGTGCGCCTACCGCTTCACTTGCTCTCTCACCGACCAAAATAATCGACTTGGCGGTAAGTTGCATTGCCGCAATCGCTTCGGCTTCAGCGCCCGGAGCTACGCAAATAAAATCAGACTTTAACTTTTCATTTCCAATAGAAAGTTTGGTGGCAATCGCCGTAACTTTAAGCGATCGCTTTCTCACTTGTTTGTGAATTCGAAGGAAAACTATCGGGGACTCTTCCTCTGGCTCAAAACCAACCAGAAGCACGGCATCGGCACGATCAATATCTAAATAGGAAGAAGAAGAGTTAACAACCTGCGATGCTAGGAATTCGCGTTCTTCATCGGAAGTCAATCTCGCACGGAAATCTATGTCGTTCGTATTCAAAGCAACTCTGGCAAACT
>JANXME010000302.1 GCA_025354785.1 Actinomycetes bacterium
TTTCGGTCGCAAGGCGGTGCAGATTGCCTTGGCCGGAATATATGACCTGCAACAGCATTTAGATGAAGTTGTGGCGCCAGTCCTTCGCGCTTGGAACGTTTTTGAACGTGAGGATTTCACCGGCGATGGCGCCAAGGCGCGCGAGGAGTTAGCCGAATTTCTTAAAATCTCGGGCGCGGAAGCGGCTCGCTTTACGGAAAAGCGCGAAGTTTATTTCGAACGATTGATTGCTCGTGGGCAAGAGCCAATTAGACTGACTTAATTACCTCGCAATGTAGCGAATCTATATTTAGCGGTGAGGATGGCAGTGAAAGAGTTAACCAATAAAGTCGCACTTGTCACCGGTGCCAGCCGGGGGATAGGCCGAGCCATAAGCTTGTCTTTGGCTAGCGAAGGCGCACAGCTGGTTCTAACCGGTAGAGATTTGCCAGCGCTAAATGAAACCGCTCGTCTGATCGCCGAATTAAAGGGCGCGCCGGCGCCGATGGTCTGCATAATTGATCACCTCGACGCGGGTTCGATCAAGGATAGTGTCGAACGTGCCCTTGAAGCCTTTGGACAGATAGATATATTAGTTAACAACAGTGGAGTTACCGGAAAGTCTGCGCCACTTTGGGAGTTGGATGAAGCCCAATGGGATGAGGCCATGGATATAAATCTCAAAGGACCTTTTTTGGTATCCAAAGCGGTTATCCCTTCGATGATTTCACGTAAATCTGGTTCCATAATTTTTATTGGTTCCATAACTGGCAAGCGACCTTTGAAAAGTCGCAGCGTTTACTCCACCTCCAAATTGGGCATGGTGGGAATGGTGCGGACCTTAGCGCTAGAACTTGGCATGCACGGCGTTAGAGCGAATCTCATCTCACCTGGATTCGTAGCCGGCCCGCGGTTAGATGGAGTTATCGCCGATGTCGCCAGCCAAGAAGGGGTTTCACCGCTGGAAATGCGAGCGAAATGGTTGGCGATGATTCCCACGGGAAGATTTGTTAGCGCCGAAGATATTGCCCAAGGTGTGCTTTTCTTTGCAAGTGAGCGCTCTGGATCAACGACTGGAGAAGATCTAAATATCTCCGGCGGATTGGTTATGTATTAATGGGGGAGAAGAAGCGGATCATTTTCATCGAGCACGACCACGTGAGCGAAGGCGGTCCCATTTGGGATCAATTCGTAAAACGTGGTTACGAAATCACGCGTTTTCATATAGTTACCGAGGAAAATTTCTCTGAGCCAAATGTAAAAGTTATTTGGCCAGATCTGCTCTCTTACGACGTGGTTGTCCCCATGGGAGCGCCTTGGGGGGCTTGGGAAGACGAGCGCATCGGAAATTGGCTCTTGCCGGAAATTGAATTAATGCGCGAAGTCCATAACGCTGGGATTGCAATATTTGGTATCTGCTTTGGTGGACAACTCATGGCGCGCGTTCTTGGTGGCTCTGTTTCACGCGCTCCACGTGCTGAAGTCGGTTGGTTCGATATCGAAAGCGATGAACCCACACTTATTCCTAGCGGTCCGTGGTTTCAATATCACTGGGATCGTTGGGTAACACCACCCAACGCCAGAGAAATTGCCCGCACCTCCCTTGGACCCCAAGCATTTGTACTAGGGCGCACCTTAGCTCTGCAATTTCATCCCGAGATTGATCCATATGTTTTAGATCTCTGGTTGGAGATGGATGGGGGATGCGCAGAAGTTGAGAGCGAGGGAATTAACGTGGAAGAGCTGCGCGAAGAAACCCGCGCTAAAGAGCCAGGATCAAACAAACGCGCCTACGATCTAGTCGATCAATTTCTTGATCAGATCGCAGGCGCCCCTGTTGTAAAACTGGGCTAGTTAGGCATCAAGCGGGGTTACATACGCTCCCGAGATTCCACCGTCTACCAAGAAATTAGAGGCGGTAATAAAGGATGAATCATCACTTGCCAAGAAGGCCACCGCTGCAGCAATTTCGCTGGCATCGGCAAAGCGCCCCATTGGAATATGTACCAATCGTCGCGCTGCCCGCGCTGCATCCTTAGCAAAGAGTTCCTGTAATAAGGGTGTGTTGACCGGTCCAGGAGAGAGAGCGTTTACGCGAATACCCTCACGCGCAAATTGAACACCGAGTTCGCGACTCATGGAGAGCACGCCACCTTTCGAGGCGGTATATGCAATCTGTGAGGTGGCTGCACCCATGGTGGCAACAAAGGAAGCCGTATTGATGATGGAACCCTTGCCGGCCTTTTGCATATAGGGAATTACATACTTGCAGCAGAGAAAAACACTGGTGAGATTTACGCGGTTAACCCGATCCCAAGCATCAAGTCCAGTTGTCAGAATGGAATCATCATCTGGGGGAGATATGCCAGCGTTATTGAAAGCAATATCGATACGGCCATAGGTGTCGAAGGCCACCTTGTACATATTCTCAACATCGGCAGTACTGGTTACATCGGCTTTAACGAAAATACCACCGACCTCCTTGGCAGCTCCTTCGCCCGATTCTGAATTCATATCAACGATGACGACTTTGGCGCCCTCACTTGCTAGCCGTTTCGCTGTTGCGAATCCGATACCGCTACCGCCGCCGGTGATGGTGGCGACGCGTCCTGTTAGACGTTCTGACATTGTTATTGCTCCCTAATCGTTAGATATGAAGACGTTCTTAACTTCAGTAAATGAATCTAGCGCGTCTGGACCGAGCTCTCGTCCCAATCCAGATTGTTTGAAACCGCCAAATGGCGTCCAAAAACGAACTGATGAATGTGAGTTGACCGACAAGTTTCCCGTTTCAATCGCGCGCGATACTCGCAGCGCCCGTCCCACATCGCGAGTCCAAATAGAGCCTGAGAGCCCGTATTCGCTGTCATTTGCCATCGCAATTGCCTCGGCCTCATCCTCAAAGGTCATTACTGAAACTACGGGACCGAATACTTCCTCACGCCATGATCTGGCTTGGGTGTTCTTTGGCAACAAAACAGTCGGTGCCATCCAATATCCATCTCCGCTGGGTGCAGAACCAGTAAATGCAACTGGTTCGTCCAAAAATGTCTGTACCGAATCAAATTGCTTCTTGGAAATTAGCGGACCCATATCCGCCGTTGCTAAGGATGGATCCTCTACTCGAAATTTCTTTACCGCAACTTCAAAGTGCTCCATGAATTTATCAAAAGCGCTTTTCTGTATAAGGATGCGTGAGCGGGCGCAGCAATCTTGTCCCGCATTATCAAAAACCGATCCTGGCGCGGTCGCCGCGGCTTTGGCAATATCGGCATCGGCAAAAATAATGTTGGAGCTCTTGCCGCCCAATTCCAAGGTCACGCGCTTTACCTGATCTGCGCACCCGGCCATGATCGACTTGCCCACTTCGGTTGAACCAGTAAAGACAACTTTGCGCACTGCGGGGTGAGTAACAAAGCGCGCCCCAATAACGCTTCCTTTGCCTGGTAGTACGTTGAAAACTCCCTCGGGAATTCCAGCAATCAGCGCCAACTCGCCCAATTTCATGGCAGTAAGCGGCGTGTATTCGGCAGGTTTTAGTACCACGGTATTTCCTGCCGCCAACGCTGGCGCAAATCCCCAACCAGCTATCGGCATCGGGAAGTTCCAAGGAACGATTACCCCAATAACGCCTAGCGGCTCTTTAAATGTCACATCTATTCCACCAGGAACTGGAATCTGGCGACCAAAGAGGCGCTCTGGCGCGGCGGAGTAATAGGTAAGAACATTTACAACGTTATCGACTTCCCAAAGTGCATTTCCGCGCGTATGTCCAGAGTTAGCAATTTCCAGCTGCGCCAACTCTTCTTTGTGCTCGGCGACCACTTCGGCAAAACGGCGGAGCATCTTCCCGCGATCACCCGGCGCTACATGGCGCCAACTATCAAAAGCCATCTCTGCCTTCGCAATTACTGCGTCCGTGCCTGCCAAATCTAGATGTTCAATTGTTTTGAATAGCTTCTCTGTTGCCGGGTTTATAACGTCATACATTGACACGTATTAAGACCTTTCGAAGTTGCGGAATAGTTCCCAGTTGGTAACGGCTTTTCCATAAGCGGAAAGTTCAATCTCGGCCATATTGGCGTAATGTGCCTGCACCTCTGCACCAAATACCTCTTTAACCCAAGGGCTTTGGGCCCAAAGTGTCTGTGCTTCCAACATTCTTGGAGTAACGCGCTGCGAATCAGAAGCGTAGGCATTTCCTTCAAAGGCTGGCTCCAGCGGCAACTTATTCTTGATGCCATCTAGACCCGCAGCAATTATTCCGGCCACCGCCAGATACGGATTCACATCCCCGCCAGGCACGCGATTTTCCAAGCGTAAACCCGCGCCATGTCCGACCAAACGCAGAGCGCAGGTTCGATTGTCGCGACCCCAACGAATTGCGGTGGGCGCAAAGGAGCCCGGTACATAGCGCTTGTAAGAGTTGATGTTGGGGGCAAACATCAGTGAGAGTTCGCGTAAATGCTTGATCTGTCCGGCGATGAAATGGCGGCCGATATCGCTCATGCCATGTTCCTTATCAGCTTCATCGACCATTACCATCGAATCGTCTAGCCCGCGGAAAGAACAATGAATGTGGGAGGAGTTGCCCTCCTTCTCATTTGGCTTGGCCATGAATGTCAGGGCGTAGCCGCGCGCGGCCGCAATCTCCTTGGCGCCATTCTTATAGATGACGTGGTTGTCGCAGTTGCTTAAGGCGTCGGAATATCGAAAGGCGATCTCATGCTGGCCAAAGTTGCACTCACCCTTTACCGATTCCACCACCATGTTCGCTCCCGACATGGCCAGGCGAATCTCACGCAAAAGCGGTTCTATTCTGGAGCCACCCATAATCGAGTAATCCACGTTGTATTGGTTTACTGGGGTTAGGCCGATGTAGTGCTTGTTCCAAGCGTCCTCGTAGGAGTTAGCAAAAACCACAAATTCAAGTTCGGTGCCGACCATAGGCTTCATGCCGTGCTCGGCAAGAGCTGCAATCTGCTTTCGCAAGATTTGGCGAGGCGAGGCCACTACATCTTTGCCATCTAACCATTTCACATCTGCCAAAACCATGGCGGCACCTTCTTGCCAGGGTACGCGGCGCAAGGTGGACATATCTGGAGACATTTCGAAATCGCTATACCCGCGCTCCCAAGAAGACATCTCATATCCCTGGACGGTATTCATATCCATATCTACCGCTAACAGATAATTGCAACCCTCTGTCCCGTGGGCAAGGGTGTCATTTAGAAAATGCTCGCCATGAATTCTCTTTCCGACCAACCGCCCTTGCATATCAGTCATTGCGACCACGACGGTGTCAATCTTTTTACTTGCAATATCTTTTCTAAGTTCTTCCACGCTATAAGTTGACATAAAAGCAAGTATTCCAGTTTCCATTAGATTGGCAACCCCGCTACTACTTATAACAATAAAAGAGCCCGCCGCTGGTGCGACGGGCTCTTTTACGAAAATATTACCTATTGATCGATGGTACGAATCGGACCCTTGAACCAATTCTTTGCAGACATTTGCCACCAGATCCAAATGATCAAAAGTGAGCCGCCAGCCAAGATTGGTGCGTAATTAACTGCAGTCCACGTGAAGTCTTTATTGCCAGGAATTCCAGCCGGAGCAAAAGGGAGAATAAAGTAGATGGAGATGATTGCAATCTCTGCAACCGCCACCAAGTTCATCCACTTATAGCGAGAACCGTTTGTCCACTCACCAGCCTCAAATTTATCGCCCATCTTCCAGCGCAAGTAAATTGGAATCATGAAGGCTAGGTAGAGACCAATTACTGCAACTGATACGACGGCGTAGAAAGCGGTCGGTGCACCTGACGGACTCTTATAAAGAGCTGGCAAGGTGATGATTACGCCGATCACAGACGAAACTAGAACCGCGTTTAAAGGAACGCGATGCTTATTTACCACTCTCCAGATTCTTGCTCCTGGTACCGCGCCGTCGCGTGAGAATGCAAACATCATGCGCGAGCAAGATGTAAGGCAAGCGGCCACACAGAAGATTTGGCCAGAAGTGGTAATAATCATTACCAACTTAAAGAGTGCGCCATCGCCAAGGGCGGTGATTAGAAGGGTGATTACCGATCCACCACCATATGGGTTGACT
>JANXME010000310.1 GCA_025354785.1 Actinomycetes bacterium
GGCAAGGTTCCGCGCAACCAAACAAAGATAAAGAAGAAAAGAAGAACTTTGGCGAAGAACCAGAACAGGGTAAACCAACCACCTAGCCATTGTTCAGTGAAGGTCAATCCCGGTAGCGCGTGGTATCCGCCAAGGAAGAGCGTGGTAGCAAGAGCCGAAACTGCAACAATGGCTGGGTGGTTGGTTTACCCTGTTCTGGTTCTTCGCCAAAGTTCTTCTTTTCTTCTTTATCTTTGTTTGGTTGCGCGGAACCTTGCCTCGATTGCGTTATGACCAATTTATGAAATTTGGCTGGAAAGTGCTTATTCCAGTGAGTTTGTTCTGGATTATGGTGGTGGCGACCATGCGTGTTCTTTCTCTGCGTGGTGCGTCCCGCCTGACTGTTCTGCTTGTCGCCAGTGTCATCGTGTTGATTGTTCTCTTGACCAACATCGCCTTGGACTCCTCTAGGAAGAAGAGAATGTTGGTTAGTGAATATTCAGGTGATGCCACAGTCTCATTTGCGGTCCCCGCCTTGCCGACCAAAACATTGGATGGAGGACCACGTGGCTGAGCAATCAACTTCAGATCAGATGGAGCCATTTCGTCGGGATCTTGGATTGACCGCGGCAACTATTTCAAACGCTAGTACCGAACCAGTTAGCACAGAGGGCTCTCGCAGTTTTGGGGCCCAACTGCTGGGGTTCTGGGTGACCTTTCGAGCGATGTTCAAGAAAGTTAGCACAGTTGAGTATCCAGATGTGAAAGAGCCAACGGCTCCGCGTTTTCACGGTCGCCATCAACTGAACCGCCATCCAGATGGACTTGAGAAATGTATTGGTTGCGAATTATGCGCTTGGGCATGCCCGGCAGATGCGATCTACGTAGAAGGCGAATCCAACACCGAAGAGAACCGTATGTCTCCTGGCGAGCGCTACGGCAAGGTTTACCAAATTAATTACCTACGTTGTATCTTTTGCGGACTTTGTATCGAAGCCTGTCCGACGCGCGCGTTGACTATGACCAACGAATATGAGCTGGCCGACGACTCACGTTCAAAATTGATATTTGAAAAAGCCGATCTTTTGGCCCCTTTACGTCAAGGAATGCTGGCGCCTCCGCACCCCATGTATCCCGATATGAACGACATTAATTATTATCAAGGCGATGTTCTTTCCTCACATCCATCTCAGGAGAGCAAGCCATGATCAATCTTGCGATGGAGTTGGGTAAGACTCAAACTTCTGAGTCTGTTCTCTTTTGGATTCTCGGACCCGCTTGCGTTCTCGCCGGGCTGGGAATGGTTTTGGTTAAGAAAGCTGTGCACTCAGCCATCCTCCTTGCGGCGGTTATGATTATTTTGGCGATTTTTTACATCGCCCAAGACGCCCTCTTTCTCGGAATCGTGCAAGTGGTGGTTTACACCGGCGCAGTGATGATGCTCTTCCTCTTTATCTTGATGCTCGTTGGCGTTGATTCTGCTGATTCGCTCACCGAAACCATTCCGGGACTGCGTCCGATCGCGATACTTTCAGCGCTCGTTTTTGGGGGCTTATTGGTCTCGCTGATTGGCCGCGCAACTTATGGCCATCAAATGGTGGGTTTAGAAGCGGTAAATGTTGATGGAAATGTTCCGGCCCTGGCCGCCCTGCTCTTCTCTAAATATGTTTGGGCTTTTGAAGTCGTTTCTGCCCTTTTGATTACCGCCGCTCTTGGGGCGATGGTCTTGGCACATAGCCATCGCGCCAGCGCACGTCCCACTCAGAGAGATCTTTCGATGGCGAGATTTCGCACAGGTTCCCTTGCTACGGCTGCTGGACTTGCGAGCCCGGGAGTTTACGCACTTCATAACGCGGTTGATGTGCCTGCCCTTCTGCCTGACGGCTCCCCAGCGGCTGCCTCAATATCGCCCATGCTCGAGGCGCGTGGAGATGTAATTGCCTCGCTGCCCTTCCAGATGCCGGCGAAGGAGGAAGAGAACTAATGAATCCCGAGAATTATTTGTATGTCTCTGCACTTCTTTTTAGTATCGGTGCAGTCGGAGTAGTCGTTCGCCGCAATGCGATAGTTGTGTTTATGTGCGTTGAGTTAATGCTCAACGCGGCCAATTTAGCTTTTGTAACTTTCGCCAGGATCAATGGCAACCTCGATGGCCAAGTTATCGCCTTCTTTACGATGGTGGTTGCGGCTTGCGAGGTAGTAGTCGGTCTGGCAATCATTGTAACGATTTATCGATCCCGTCGGTCTGCCTCGGTGGACGAGGCTAGTTTGTTGAAGCGGTGAATTGATGATCAGTAATTCACTCGTTTATCTCATCGTACTTCCGCTCTTTAGCTCTGCGGTATTACTTTTAACTGGACGTCGCGCCGACCGTTGGGGTCATATTCTGGGCACTTTAGCACCAGGAATATCTTTTTTGATTGGTCTCTACCAACTCGCTCAGATGTTGGGTAGAAGCAACGAAGAGCGCGCAGTAACGCAGAAACTTTTCAGTTGGATCTCGGTGGGAAGTTTCCAGGTTGATGCATCCCTGATGCTCGATCAACTTTCGATCTGTTTCGTTCTCTTAATTACTGGAGTGGGAACGCTCATTCATATTTATTCGATTGCTTATATGTCTCACGACCATGATCGCCGACGTTTCTTTGCCTATCTCAACCTCTTTATTGCGGCGATGCTATTGCTGGTCCTTGGCGATTCTTATCTCAATTTGTATGTCGGCTGGGAGGGCGTGGGCTTGGCTTCCTATCTGTTGATCGGTTTCTGGAATCAAAAACCCACTTATGCCACCGCCGCCAAAAAGGCTTTTATTGCCAACCGCGTTGGCGATTTGGGGCTCTCGTTGGCAATCATGATCGCCTTTGCTTCTATGGGGACAGTTTCATTTGCGGGAATAAAGGAACATGCTGGGCAAGCATCCACTGGTGTTTTGACGGCAATTGGAATAACGCTTTTGATTGCAGCGACCGGAAAGTCTGCGCAATTCCCATTGCAAGCATGGCTCGGTGATGCCATGGCTGGTCCAACTCCTGTCTCGGCATTGATCCATGCGGCGACGATGGTGACTGCCGGCGTGTATTTAATTGTTCGTTCAAATTTCATATTTGATGCAGCCCCAAATGCGCAGTTGGCGGTGGCAATTATTGGCGCCATCACCTTGATGTTTGGTGCTCTGATTGGTACTGCAAAAGATGATATTAAGAAGGCGTTGGCAGCTTCAACTATGTCGCAGATTGGTTACATGATTTTGGGTGCAGGGCTGGGGCCAGCAGGTTATGCCTTCGCGATCATGCATCTTCTCACCCACGGTTTCTTTAAGGCAGGAATGTTCCTTGGCGCCGGTTCCGTAATGCACGGGATGGATGATGAAGTAAATATGCGCCGTTACGGCGGGCTGCGCAAATTTCTACCAATTACCTTTGCCACTTTTGGTCTGGGATATTTAGCGATAATTGGAGTTCCGCCTTTTGCGGGGTTCTATTCCAAGGACAAAATTATTGAAGTTGCATTTAACTCCGGTGGAGCCAAAGGTGTGATTCTTGGCTGTGCCGCTTTACTCGGCGCTGCAATTACCGCCTTCTATATGACGCGCGTGATGATTTTGACTTTCGCTGGAAGCAAGCGTTGGGACGATAAGGCACATCCTCACGAGTCTCCAGTTCTAATGTGGCTACCAATGGTGCTATTGGCGGTCGGTTCGGTTACCTCTGGCTTCTTATTTACCCAGGGCAATTCCTTGCAAAAGTGGTTGGCCCCGGTTGTAGAGCAGAGTCCAGCGGCAGAGGGTGAGTTATTGAAGCCTGCAGTGGTTTCAATCTTGGCTCTTCTGCTTGTCATCACGGGCGTTGGGTTGGCCGCCATGATGTATTTGCGAAAGCCGGTACCAGTGCAGGCGCCCGCCGATGTCTCAATCTTTACCCGAATTGCACGACGAGATCTTTTGCAAGATGAATTCAATGAAGCGATCTTTATGCGTCCAGGGCAGAAGTTGGCGAAGGCGTTGGGTATTGCAGATAACGCTGTTATTGACGGCGCGGTCCGTGGGGTAGCGCGGTTGACGCAAGGAACAGGCAGAACGTTGGGCTTAACTCAGAATGGCTTTGTCCGCAGTTATGCCATGTGGATCTTGCTAGGCGCAATCGGCTTGTTGGCCACGATTTGGGCGGTAACACTGTGAAATGGTTGACGAGTTTGATGCTCCTGCCACTGCTAGGGGCTCTCTTCATTGCCACTCTTTCCAAAAGTAAAGAGTTGCTGGCCAAGCAAATTACCTTTGCCACCACGCTACTGGTTGCGATTGTGGGGGTTGCAATGGCAACCCAATTCCAACGCGATAACGTCGACTTGCAATTTGTGGAGAGCCATTCCTGGATACCCACATTTGGTATCAATTTTGCAGTCGGCATCGATGGAATTGCCCTGGTTTTAATTCTACTTTCGGTCTTGCTGGCTCCAGTTGTTGTTCTTGCTGGCTGGAATGAAGCTACGGGTGGACGTTGGAGTGTCAAGACTTTCTACATTATTTTGCTAATTTTGGAAACGATGATGATTGGCGTATTTGCCGCCAGCGATGTATTCCTCTTCTATGTTTTCTTTGAGGCGATGCTAATTCCCGTCTACTTCTTAATTGGTGGCTACGGCAGTGGAGCACGTGCGGCAGCGGCTGTGAAGTTCCTCCTCTATAGCCTTTTCGGCGGCCTGTTGATGCTCGCCTCCATCATTGCCCTCTATGTACTTTCTGGAGAGCAGGGCGGACATACATTTGATCTAGGGGCGCTTTCGCAGTTGCATTTGAGTTCAACAACTGAGAATTTACTTTTCCTGGGCTTCTTCATCGCCTTTGCAATAAAGGCGCCGCTATGGCCATTCCACACATGGCTGCCAGATGCCGCAGATTCAGCAACCCCCGGCACTTCAGTGCTTTTGTTGGGAGTACTGGACAAAGTTGGAACTTTCGGCATGATCCATTACTGCTTGGCGCTTTTCCCACACGCTTCTAAAACCTTTACGCCAGTAATAATTGTCTTGGCGGTTATCTCCGTGATCTATGGCGCATTCTTGGCTATTGGCCAAAAGGATTTCAAACGCCTGATTGCATTTACTTCGATCTCCCACTTTGGTTTTATAACCCTTGGAATCTTTGCGATGACCAGCCAAGGCCATTCCGGTGCGACTCTTTATATGTTTAATCATGGATTTTCCACGGCGGCCTTGTTCTTAATCGCCGGTTGGATGTCAGCGCGTCGTGGCTCTTCCAAAATTGCTGACTTTGGTGGACTTCAGCGCGTAACACCGATCATGGCTTGGTCCTTCTTTTTCGCTGGAATGTCGAGTCTGGCGTTACCTGGACTCTCCAGTTTCGTCAGCGAATTTTTAGTTCTGGTAGGTACATACACGCGATATCCCGTGGCCGCAGTTATCGCTGCCTTTGGGATTGTGCTGGCGGCCATCTATATCTTGATTCCAGTACAACGCGCTCTGCATGGACCCTCGACTGAGGGCAACGAGACTCTCACTGATTTGAATTTACGCGAAAAGGTGGCGATCGCTCCGGTCTTGGCGATAATTCTGGCGCTGGGTTTCTACCCATCTCCGCTGTTAAACGTGATAAATCCCGCCGCGCAACATGTAATCACTAAGGCAGGGTATTCCGATCCACTGCCAACTATTGGGTCAACTAGCGCAGAGAAAGAGACAATAAACAAGTGACAACTTTCACTACGCCATCTCTGTCTTACGCACTCCTTGCGCCAATCTTGATTGTTCTCGGCGGAGCGGTATTGACCGTTATTTTCGAGGCCTTTCTCTCCAAAGCGATACGGCCACTTGTTCAATTAAGTGTCACTCTGGGCACTCTGGTTTTGGCCCTCGGACAACTCTGGCGAATACGTAATGAGAGTTCGCTGACCGCAGCCATGGGTTCGGTCGCGATAGATGGCCCCGCCATCTTGTTGCAAGGTGCAGTTTTGATTTTGGCAATCTTGGGAGTGTTTCTTATTGCCGATGAAGACCAATTCACGGTGCAAGCCGCAGCAATCCCAGGATCGCAAGAGGAAAGAGAATCAATTCAGAGCGGAGAAAAATTAACTGAGATTTATCCTCTGACTCTATTCGCCGTTGCCGGGATGATGCTCTTTACTATCTCTACGGATTTGATAACTCTCTTCGTTGCTTTAGAAATGCTCTCATTGCCTTTGTACCTGATGGCAGGGCTAGCGCGTCGTCGTCGATTGCTCTCTCAAGAAGCAGCACTTAAGTATTTTCTCCTTGGGGCTTTTTCTTCCGCCTTCTTCCTCTTTGGTGCGGCATTTCTCTATGGGTATTCGGGCTCTGTCTCTTTGGCTGGTATTTACGATTCAGTTTCAGGTGGCACGGGCAACAGCGTCTTTCTATTAGTCGGAATTGTATTTTTATCGGTTGGTTTACTATTTAAAGTGGGAGTCGTTCCCTTCCATGCATGGACGCCAGATGTGTACCAGGGAGCTCCGACTCCTGTGACAGCTTTTATGGCCGCGGCTACCAAAGTCGCTGCCTTTGGTGCAATCTTGCGCATCTTCTACACCGCATTTGCAAATGCCTATTGGGATTGGCGACCATTCCTGTCTGTAATTGCTATCGTCACCATGATCTTTGGCTCCCTAGTCGCCATTTCACAACGAGATGTGAAGCGCATGCTCGCCTATTCATCTATCGCCCATGCCGGATTTTTGCTTACCGGCGTTATAGCTTTGAACAAAGCCGGTCTAGAAGCCAGTATTTTCTATCTCTTTGCTTACGGAATAGCGACCCTAGGCGCTTTTGGAATTGTGACTTTGGTCCGCGATTCGCAAGGCGAAGTAACTGATCTGAGTCGCTGGGCAGGTCTGGGGAAGCGTTCCCCATTAGTAGCTACGGTTTTTGCAACTCTTTTATTGGCTTTTGCCGGTATTCCATTAACCAGCGGTTTTATTGGAAAATTCTCAATTTTTTCGGCGGCTTATGAAAGTGGCAACAAATCGATCGTGGTAGTTGGAGTACTTTCCAGCGCCATTGCCGCATACTTCTACATACGTGTGATTGTTTTGATGTTCTTTACCGATCCCGCCGAAGATGGAACGAGTGTCACAATTCCATCCAATATGACGCGGTTAACTATCGCTTTATCTTTTGTGATCACCATATTCCTGGGTGTATTTCCCGCTCCCCTTCTTAATTTCATATCATCCATGGCGATATTCATTCGCTAATGGCCGTCTTTGGCATTCCTGATCTAGCCCCAGCACTTGAAGCGGACCTGATTGCGGGAATGTCACAAGTGGAGGAACTTCTCTCCAACCACATCAAAGGTAACTTTCCATTAGTTGAGGAAACTTCACGGCATTTAGTTGCCGCTGGTGGAAAGCGTTTGCGCCCACTTCTATGCCTGCTTGCTGCACAATTTGGAGACCCTTCGCGTTATGAAGTAATTAAAGGGGCCGTTGCGGCAGAGCTCACCCACCTAGCGACGCTGTATCACGATGATGTTATGGATGAAGCGACTCTGCGACGTGGGGTTGAAAGTGCAAATTCGCGATGGGGAAATACCGTGGCCATTCTCACGGGTGATTATCTCTTTGCTAAGTGTTCGGCGCTTTTGGCCCAACTAGGACCAGAAGCTGTGCGTCTGCAGGCCGAAACTTTTGAACGACTTGTTATAGGCCAGATAATGGAGACGCAGGGGCCGCGGGCTGGCCAGGATCCCCTCGAGCATTACCTACAAGTGGTGGCAGATAAAACGGGTTCTTTAATTGCCACAAGTGCGCGCTACGGTGCCCTCTTCTCCGGTGCAAGTTCAGATATAAGAGAGATCGTTACGGTATTTGGTGAAAAGATCGGTATGGCTTTTCAATTGGCAGATGATGTAATTGATATTGCCAGCGAATCTGCGGAATCCGGAAAAACTCCCGGCACGGATTTACGCGAAGGCGTGCCGACTTTGGTTACCTTGCGAGTGTTGGCATCTACAAACCCCAGCGATCGAGAACTACAAGATTTACTTAAAGGCCCCATTGAGTCCGAGGAAGTTGTGGCACAAGTTTTGGCCCAATTGCGCTCGCATCCTGCCTTAGAAGAGTCGCGCATCCAATTGCATGAGACCGCCAAAAGAGCTCGGCAAGCCCTCGGCGGACTGCCACTTTGCGATGCGACTTCTGCCCTATTTTCGCTCTGCGACGCGGTGGTGCAGAGATCAACCTAAAGTTGGAATTAGCGCGATGAATTATCCTTTAGGATAATTCAGAATCTGATCGGGGGAGCTAACGGCAATGGCAGAGAAATTTATATATCCATTTACCGTTGGTGATCGCACTCAATCTGATCTCTTGGGCGGTAAAGGCGCCAATTTGGCAGAGATGGTGCGCATTGGTCTGCCTGTGCCTGCCGGATTTACTATCACCACCCATGCCTGCCGCGAGTTCTTGGCCTCGGGTGAAGTGCCCTCTGGCTTAGAAGAGGAAATAAAAGAGGCCCTAATCAATTTGGAAGCTAGCACAGGTAAGGAATTTGGAAATCCAGATAAACCACTTCTAGTTTCAGTCAGGTCTGGGGCAAAGTTCTCAATGCCGGGCATGATGGAAACCGTTCTCAATGTTGGTATCACACCTGAGGTTGCCCAAGCTTTGGCCAAACAAACTGGGAACGCGCGTTTTGCATGGGATTCTTATCGTCGGTTCATCGATATGTTTGGACGCACCGTTTGCAACATTGCAGCAGAAGAGTTTCATCGCATTGAAGCGCGCGTGCTTTCGACTTTTAACGTTTCAAGCATTCAAGAGTTAGACGTGGCTGGATTGCAAGGGCTAACTGAAGGATACATTCGAGAAATCGAATCGATCACTAGAGCACCATTTCCAACTGATCCTCGCGAGCATCTTATAAGATCGGTTGAGGCCGTCTTTTTATCCTGGAATTCTGAACGAGCACAGATCTATCGGCGCCGCGAGCGAATCCCATCGGACCTTGGTACGGCGGTAAATATTCAATCAATGGTATTTGGAAATCTAAGTGATGATTCTGGAACCGGTGTTGCATTCACGCGCGACCCTGCTACCGGTGAAAAAGGGAGTTATGGCGATTACTTGGAGAAAGCACAAGGCGAAGATGTGGTGGCTGGCATCCGCAACACCATGTCCTTGGCGCAATTTGGCGAGAGAAGCCCGATCGTCCATGCCGAGTTAGAGCGCGTAATGACACTGCTCGAAGATCACTACCGCGATCTTTGCGATATTGAATTCACGGTTGAAAAAGGCAAGTTATGGATTTTGCAGACTCGTGTTGGCAAGCGCACCGCTGAGGCGGCATTTCGTATCGCGACGCAACTTGTAGATGAAGGCAAGATTTCGATGGATGAAGCGCTGGTGCGTACTTCGGGAGACCAATTGGCCCAACTCATGTTCCCGCAATTTGATTTAGCCACCTCTGTCAAGGAAATTGCGCGAGGCATCCCAGCCTCTCCGGGCGCTGCAGTTGGAGAAGTTGTATTTGATTCCAGACGTGCCTTCGATCTAGCCCACGCCGGTCGTAAAGTTATCTTGGTTCGGCGCGAGACGAGCCCGGATGACCTAGTGGGAATGGTTGCTTCTGAAGGAATTCTTACCAGTCGCGGTGGCAAGACCTCTCACGCCGCCGTGGTTGCGCGCGGGATGGGCAAGACCGCAGTCTGCGGCACCGAGGCTATCTCAGTGGATGAGCGCGCTAATTTATTCACTGTTGGTTCGCTGACAGTTTATGAGGGTGAAACTATTTCCATTGATGGAACAACTGGCAGCGTTTATTTGGGAATCGTTCCGGTAGTTGCATCGCCAGTGACGGCTTATTTGGAAGGGCTACTGGACGCATCCACTGATTTAGCTTCACCAGTTGTAAAGGCAGTTGATCGGATTCTTTGTTATGCCGATGAAATTCGTACTCTGCAAGTTCGCACCAACGCCGATACTCCAGAGGATGCAATTCGGGCGCGCATTCTTGGCGCTGAAGGCGTGGGGTTGTGCCGAACAGAGCACATGTTCTTGGGTCCAAGGCGTTCTTATGTAGAGCGGTTGGTATTAGCAGAAAATGAGAATGTGCAACGTGGAGTCATCGCGGAGATGGAACCGCTACAACGCGCTGACTTCGTTGGCATCATGATGGCTATGTCGGGGCTACCTGTGACGGTGCGTTTGCTCGATCCCCCACTACATGAGTTCCTTCCACCATTGGCAGATTTGACGGCTCAGATGTCGCGGGCTGAAGCTTTAGGCGAAGAAGTTTCTGCCAGAGACGCGGCAATATATGCGGCGGTTAAACGCTTGCATGAGGCCAATCCAATGCTGGGGCTGCGTGGAGTTCGTTTAGGAATATTGATTCCGGAGCTTTATCAAATGCAAGTTCGTGCGCTTGTACATGCTTATTTGGAAGTTCGCCGATTGGGGCACAACCCAAAGCCAGAAGTGATGATTCCCCTTGTCGCCACTCAACGCGAACTTCTCTATTTGCGCGAATCACTCGAAGCCGAGATTCGTAAAACTTTTGTTGGAACCGGGCAGACTCTGGATATACCTATCGGCACCATGATTGAGACTCCACGTGCGGCTATCACTGCTGGGCGTTTAGGACACTACGCAGACTTCTTCTCCTTTGGTACTAACGACCTAACTCAATTGACGTGGGCCTTTAGCCGTGATGATGTGGAGTCCACTTTCTTGCCGCGCTATTTGGACCTGGAACTCCTACCGTTCAATCCCTTTGAATCTTTGGATCAAGCTGGGGTGGGTATTCTCGTGCGAACTGCGGTGGAGCAGGCCCGTTCTTTACGCCCCGATTTCAAATTGGGCATCTGTGGCGAGCACGGTGGCGACCCACGCAGTATCCATTTCTTCCATGAACTCGGACTCGATTATGTCTCTTGCTCGCCTTATCGCGTTCCAGTCGCTCGTTTGGAAGCTGGTCGCGCGCTGGTGCTAAATAAGGCTAGTGGCAGTTCGGTTTGATCTCACCAAATCCAGACCCAGAAATAGTAAAGCCGTCCAAATAAAGCCAAAGCCGATCACACGCCCCACCGGCATGGCCTCATGATTAACGATTACTCCTACTCCAAACATGATGGTGGGCGTTATGTATTGCAGCAACCCTGTAATAGTTAACGGCAGTCGGGTGGTTGCGCCATTAAATAGCAGAAGCGGAATTACCGTTACAAGTCCAGCGCACATCAGAAGTAATGAGAATCCCAATTGTTGCCCAAACTGTGCGGATCCATTTCCTTCTATGTAAGTGAGATAAACGAAATTTGGCGCTAGCGCAATTATGGTTTCAATGGATAGGCCCTCGAGGGCGCCTAAGTTGAGCGACTTCTTTACCAAACTATAAGAACTCCAGGAGACGGCAAGCACGAGTGCAATCCAAGGTAGCGCCCCGTATTGAATTGTTAGTGCCACGACCCCCGCGGTTGCCAAGAGCACGGCGGCCCATTGAAACGCTCGCATATGTTCGCGCAAGACAAAGACCCCAAAAGTGACCGATACAAGTGGGGTTATGTAATAACCAAGGGAGGCTTCCACGATTCGATTTACACTTACCGACCAAATGTAGACACCCCAATTGATCGTCAGAAGTAGCGAGGTGAGTGCAAGAAGAGCCAGCGTGCGCGGCTGACGAAAAATAGCTAACGTTCTCCGTAACTGCTTCGTGGCGGCCAAAAGTAATAAGCAAAAGAGCAGCGACCATATTCCACGATGTGCCAAAATTTCGAAGGCGCTGGCCTTATGAAGATATTTCCAGAAGAGCGGCAATAAACCCCAAAGGGTGTAAGCACCGATTCCGTAGAAGAGTCCCGTGGCTTTATGTTCTATTTTGCTAATTCAGGTTCACCGATAGTTAGTAAATTGAACTGCAAAGTCCCACTTAGCTTCCTTGATCATTGCAATCGCGGTTTGTAGATCGTCGCGACTCTTGCTGGAGACTCTAAGTTCGTCACCTTGGATTTGAGATTTAACTGATTTCGGGCCTTCATCGCGCAGCAGTTTCGCTACCTTCTTAGCATTTTCAGTCGTTATGCCTTCTTTTAGCGGACAATTGATCTTGTAGATCTTGCCACTTAAGGCTGGCTCGCCTGGATGAATATGCTTAAGCGATACTCCACGCTTAACCAACTTATCTTTAAGCACATCTAGCGTTGCTTTCGCCCGTTCTTCTGTCCCCGCCTCAATCTGAATCTTCTCGCCTTCAAGTTCAATCTTGGCGCCGGTATTCTTAAAATCAAAACGAGTGTCTATCTCCCGTGCCGCTTGATTAACTGCGTTATCCAATTCCATGCGGTCAATTTTGGAAACTACATCAAAACTACTATCGGATGCCATAGAAGCCCCTCCTATAAGTGAAAAAAGCGGGCAATATGCATGGTTTATCCGCCTACGTGCCTACGGTATCCTTTCACCTCGCACAATCCATAATTGCCGCAAGAACTGTTCGACCCTGGCGGGTTGCCCGAGCGGCCA
>JANXME010000351.1 GCA_025354785.1 Actinomycetes bacterium
CTTACAACGGAATTTGCCGATCTCATTTTCATTTGTTCTTGAAAGAGTGCGAATGGCGCTTTAATTTAGGCTCACCAAAACTCCTTCTCAAGGATCTAAAATCTCTTCTCAAAAAACATTATTAGGTGTCAGCCCCTTAAAATTTCGTTATAATGGAGCCATTACTTTTGAACCATGAAAAACGTCCTCATCTCTTTTATGCACGGGCAAGTTGGAGATCCCTCATTGTCCGGGGGAAAGGCGTTTGCTTTAATGCTCAAGCAAAAGATGCGGACGTGTCAGGCCGAGCAGGCCATCCTGATTGTTCCAGAAGTGCTGGCTACGTACACGGAAGCCTTTTCTAAAACTTACCACCTAAATGCCCTTATTTTGCACTACAACATCTGTAATATTAACAGTGCCCAGGAAGCGAGCGTAAAGCTCAATACCCTTTTGGGTTTTATCGAAACAGCCTATCCCAATGTTCGCTACCATTACTTAAGCCCTGAGGGTCCTGAGATTATTCGTAAAACCTTTGCTCGTCTTGTCAAAGACGGAACCTTTCGAGGGCAACTCGTTGACAACGAAGAAGATAAACGCCTCTGCGATAGTAAGCTGGCGGAAACCGTAGAAGCGGCAGAAACCCTGGAACATACGCTCGAGGAAACAGAGCATCGCTTTTTTGAAGATCTCGTCACCCGCATCGGCTTAAGGGGCCAAGATCCTGCGTTTAGACGCGCCTTGGTGATGGCCCAACGCCTAGCTCCGTACCGTCAACCGATTCTGCTTCAAGGCGAAACAGGAACCGGTAAAGAACTGTTTGCCCGGCTGATTCATCAGCTCAGCGCCCAAAGCCCCGGTCCTTTTGTTGCCGTCAACTGCGCTACATTGCCCGAAAGCTTGGCTGAAAGTATTTTGATGGGACACAGCAAAGGAGCCTTTACAGGCGCTCAGAGTAGTCAAAAAGGAAAATTTGAACAAGCCCATGAGGGCACTTTGTTTTTGGACGAAATTGCTGAAATGTCTCTCAATGTCCAAGCGAAACTGCTACGCGTTATTGAAGATGGCTTTGTCGATGCCATTGGGAGTCAAAAACAGCAATACGTCAATATTGCTATTATCGGCGCTACGCATCGCGACCTCAAAGAAGCAGTACTCAAGGGCACCTTTCGCTCCGATCTCTATTACCGCCTCAAAATCGGCTGCATCACCCTACCCCCTCTGCGAGAACGCCGTTCCGATATTCGCCCCATTGCCATCCATTTGCTTGCACGCTTCAATAACGTGTTTGGGAAAACCTGTACTCTTTCTGAAGACGCCCTTCAAGCGCTTTCTGAATACCCTTGGGCCGGAAATGTCCGCGAACTCCGTAACGTCATCCAACGCAGCAGTATGCTCTGCGAACACTCTGAAATCACCGCCTCAGACCTCCAAATTGACCCGCTAGCCCAGGCCGCAGAACCGCCGTCCAATGTTCTACCAGCCTTCGAGGATGGTTTCATCCTCAACGATTATATTCGTGACATCCGTCGCCAAATCATCCAAGATGCTCTAAGAAAAACCAACGGAAAACAAAGCGAAGCCGCTAAGCTCCTGGGCATTAGCCCGCAGGCGGTGAGTAGTTATACCAAAGAGGTACAGGGGGGTAGCGGGGTCTAGTGAGAAAAGAAAGTTAAAGGGCCAAGGGGAACAAGTTCCCCTTGGATCCCCTTTCCGATAGCGATTTTGCAAAATACTACGTATTTTGGCAAAATCGCTATCGGGAAGCCTATACAAGGCACCCTCCAGATCCCTTCGGGATCGAATTAGGGCGTGTGAAGAAAAAATCATCTGAGCCAAATTAGGGCGTGTCATCCATTAAGTCTAAGTCATTGATCAAACC
>JANXME010000109.1 GCA_025354785.1 Actinomycetes bacterium
CTAATTTCTCGGCGATGAAGGCGCGTTTTTGGTCATGCGGATGCAAGAGATTGTGTCGGTTGACATCGAGTCCATCTCGTCGCAATTCATTCCAAGATGTAACTGACCAAACTGTGGCGCCAACCCCCCAGTCTTTCGCCAAGATTTCCTGCGCCTTGAGCGCCCATAAGAGGCTTACCCCAGATGCCAGAATTTGGGCTTGCCGCCCATCATCGGGGGCTGGCGCAAATTTATAAATTCCCTTTAAAAGTCCCTCTATATCTAGGTTTTCTGGCTCAGCCGGATGTGCGTATGGCTCGTTATATAGAGTTAAATAGTAGTAAATATTCTCACTCTCGTCGCCATACATGCGGCGCAATCCATCTTTGACGATATGCCCGACTTCATAAGCAAAGGCGGGGTCATAGGAAACAACGGCTGGGTTGGTAGATGCCAATAAATGGGAGTGACCATCTTCGTGTTGCAAGCCCTCCCCATTTAGCGTAGTGCGCCCTGCCGTGGCGCCTAAAACAAATCCGCGCACCATCTGATCGCTGGCCGCCCAGAATGCATCGCCAGTGCGCTGGAAGCCAAACATGGAATAGAAGATGTAAATGGGAATCATCGGTTCGTCATGTGTTGAATAGGAGGAACCAACCGCAGTAAATGAAGCTACCGAGCCGGCCTCATTGATTCCCTCGTGGAGAATCACCCCCGTCGTGGATTCCTTATAGGAAAGCATTAATTCACGATCAACAGAGGAGTATGTCTGGCCCAGAGGAGAATATATTTTCAATGTTGGAAAGAGAGAATCCATACCGAAGGTGCGTGCTTCGTCAGGAATGATTGGAACAAATCTCTTTCCAATCTCTGGGTCCTTGATCAGATCCTTCAACATTCGGACGAAGGCCATCGTAGTGGCGATCTCTTGATTTCCCGATCCCCGTTTTGCTGAATCGTAAACTGAATCTGCAGGTTGGGGGAGAGGTTTGGAGATTGCTCGCCGTTTGGGAATTGACCCACCCAGGGCGCGTCGCCGCTCCATAAGATATTGATGTTCTATCGAATTCTCAGCGGGCCTAAAATATGGCGGAAGTTTGGCATCCAAATTCTCATCGGAAATTGGAATCTGCAATCGGTCACGGAAATGCACAATGTCGTCCATTGTCATCTTCTTCATCTGGTGTGTGGAGTTACGGCCTTCAAAACTAGAACCAAGACTCCAGCCCTTAACTGTTTTCGCCAGAATTACTGTTGGTCTACCGTTTCGCTGGCTAGCGGCGTGATAAGCAGCGTATAACTTGCGATAATCATGGCCTCCGCGGCGCAGCGCCCAAATCTGGTCATCGCTCCAATTTGTCACCATCGCGGCGGTACGAGGATCGCGCCCGAAGAAGTGATCTCGAACGTATCCACCATTTTCGGCTTTAAATGTTTGGTAATCGCCATCTTTGGTCTGGTTCATCAAGTTTACTAACGCGCCTTCGCGATCCTGAGCCAGTAGCGGATCCCACTGGCGACCCCACACAACTTTAATAACGTTCCATCCAGCCCCACCGAAAATGGATTCGAGTTCTTGAATAATCTTTCCATTGCCCCGCACTGGACCATCTAGGCGCTGCAAATTGCAGTTGATCACAAAGGTTAGATTGTCTAGATTTTCACGAGCAGCAAGTCCAATGGCTCCCAAACTTTCCACTTCATCCATTTCGCCATCTCCCAGAAATGCCCAAACATTCTGATCACTTGTATCTTTAAAGCCACGATTATGCAGATATCGATTAAAGCGCGCCTGATAAATTGCATTGATGGGGCCGATACCCATTGAGACTGTTGGAAACTCCCAAAAGTCTGGCATCAAGCGTGGGTGTGGATATGAAGAAAGCCCGCCTCCGGGGTGAGAAATCTCCTGGCGAAATCCATCCAGCTGGTGCTCTGTAAATCTGCCTTCCATGAATGCACGTGCATACATTCCTGGGCTGGCATGGCCTTGAAAGAAAATTTGATCCCCTCCGCCGGCGTGGTCCTTGCCC